>JAFUTM010000171.1 GCA_017484235.1 Selenomonadaceae bacterium | reverse complement strand
TTGAATATACTTAGTAAAAGTAAAGTTGTGTCCCTAGAGGGGCTATACAATAGAGGCGAACTGGACACGCCTGTAAGAATAAGGCACGCATAGCGTGTTTGTTGGTCAAGCTGCATAGGCTTAACGAAGCTGAGAGGCAAGACTAACTAACAGGCTGTGCCTGCAAACTTCTTAAATGGAGACGCTGAAAAACTACTCGTCTCCTAGAACCCCGCGACTTTAGTCGTGGGAGGTTCAGGCCTGGCAATAAAAGCAGAAAGATTACTGCCATTTACGAAAACATCATCAAAATAAAATCTGGTATTAATATTGACGAAGTATTGAACAATATAGACAAACGCAATAAGGCTAAGATACGTTTGCTAAACTTATTAAAATGCAAGCCGGAATTATCACAGATTGACTTGCAAAATGAATCAATAAGCTCAGCCATTGTTAAATCATTAAGAGATATGGACTTAATTGAAATTGAACGCCGCCGTGTCCTTCGTGACAGCTACGGCGGAATTAAAGCTGAGAAAAAATTTTTAAATGTAACTGATGAACAGCGTGCCGCGATTGATGCTGTCTCTGAATGTATTGAAAGCAGACGTTATCAAGGTTTCCTGCTTCACGGCGTGACTGGTTCCGGCAAAACTCAGGTTTATATTGAGCTGACCAAATATGCTAGAAAAAGTGGCCGGCGTGCCGTGATACTTGTGCCGGAAATTTCTCTCACTGGTCAGATTGTTTATGAGTTTAAACGACATTTTAAGGACATTATCGTTTTGCACAGCCGCCTGTCCATTGATGAACGCGGTGATGCCTTTCATAAAATCCGCAGCGGTAGCGTCGGCGTTGTGATTGGCGCAAGGTCAGCGTTATTCACTCCAATAGATAACGTTGGCCTGTTTGTGATTGACGAAGAGCAGGATTATTCATATAAACAAAGTGAAGCACCTCATTATCACGCCCGTGTTGTCGCCGAACAATTTGCAAAATTTCACAATGCGGCAATAGTCTTTGGAAGTGCCACGCCGTGTTTAGAAACCTATTACCGTGCAAAGACAGGCGAACTGACTTTATTAAAATTGCCTCATAGGATAAGTGATAACCAACTGCCGGAAGTTAAATGCATTGATATGCGTAAAGAGTTAAAAATGGGCAACCGCAACGTTTTATCACGCGCCTTATTAAAACTTCTTCAAGATACTATTGACAGCAATCAGCAGGCAATTCTTTTATTAAATCGACGCGGCTATTCAACTTTTGTTATGTGCCGAGAATGCGGTGAGGTCGTTAAGTGTCGTGACTGCGGTATGCCCATGGTCTATCACAGTGATGTAAAACTGCGCTGTCATCATTGCGATTTAGAAGAAGTGCCGCCCGATATTTGTCCAAAATGCGGCAGCCGGTATATAAAATATTTTGGTTCCGGTACTCAACGATTAGAGCAAGCATTAAAAATAGCTCTGCCCAATGCTAAAATTTTGCGTATGGACAGAGACACCACCGGCAAAAAATTTTCACATCAAAAAATGCTCAATATGTTTAAGAACCGTGAATATGATATACTTTTTGGCACGCAGATGGTTGCCAAAGGTCACGACATTGAAAATGTGACTGCCGTCGGCATTTTAAGCGCAGACTCAACGCTAAATATTCCAGATTTTCGTTCCAGTGAACAGTGCTTTATGCTCATTACGCAGGCGGCTGGACGTGCCGGACGTGCAAATATAAAAGGCAAGGTCATTGTACAGGCGTATAATCCTGAGCACCAGGCAGTCATTATGGGCTGTAAACAGGATTATGACGGATTCTGTAATTATGAGCTGCCGCTTCGTAAAGAATTGTTTTATCCGCCGTACAGCCGGCTGGTTAAACTTCTATTTACCGGCAAAAGTGAAGAAAAAGTTAAAGCGGAGGCAAAAGCAATTGCGTCTGCATTTAACAATTATGAATTAGAAATCCGCACAAATGATGAATTGAATAATTGCTCCGACGAGTCCAAATTACGTATTCTCAATTCTAAATTGATTATGGCTCCGGCAATCATTTCAAAATATAAAGATATTTATCGATTCGTAATTTTAATTAAGACTTCTAATTTGCCGGCCGTCCGAAGATTTATTCAAAAACATAATTTGCACATACGAGACGACATAACGATTGACATCGATCCTGTATCTATGTTTTAAAACGCAAACAACTGTTATTAAAGGTGGTAATATGAAACTTTTTGAACAAATTAATATTTTGGCAGAATTTTGCGGTATGCGTGACGTGAGTGCACTCACCCAAAGTGAGCTAAACAATACCTTTGGCTTTAAACGGGCAGATGTTATGGTTCTGTTCGGCGGCTCAATTTTAGCGGGCGGCGATATTCTGGCTGAGGCAATCAAAAATCAGATTGCTAAGACTTACCTTATTGTTGGCGGTGCAGGTCATACTACAGAGACTCTGCGTATTAAAATGAATGAGATTTATCCTGGTATTAATACTAAAAATTTGTCGGAAGCTGAAATTTTTAATAAATATATAAATTTGCGTTACAATCTGTCTGCAGATTACTTAGAAAGTGAATCTACAAACTGCGGCAACAATATAACTTTAATGTTAAAATTACTTGATGAAAATAAAATTTCTTACAAAAATATAATCCTGGCACAAGATGCGACAATGCAGCGGAGAATGTATGCCGGATTAACAAAATATCGCCCTGAAATTTTGGCGATAAATTATGCGACCTATCAAGCTAAAATCGTTGATAAAGATTCCGAGCTGGTCTATGATACGAATATTTTGGGCATGTGGAATGTTGAAAGATATGTAAACTTATTGTTGGGCGAAATTCCTCGTTTAACTGATGACGTAAACGGTTACGGGCCAAATGGCAAAAACTTTATTGCACACGTCGACATACCGCTAAAAGTCCAAGAGGCATTTGAGTTTGTCAGTAAATTCTATAAAGTCAGGCAAGCGATAAAGGTATAGAAGATGTATCGACGGCAATGGTGTTGACCTGTTAAGACAACTTATAATTGACGGTGAAAAATTAAAAAGTCGTAATTCTACCTAAATAGACTACGACTTTTTATTTATGTAATTTCGATTAATTAGGTGTAATCAATACCTTCATCAATGGCCTTTGTGAGATTTTCGCCAAGCGTTTGAGTAAGCTGCATCTTTTCTTTAAGGGTCAGCTTCTTTTTAATTGTTTCATAGACTGGCAGACGTTTCTTTATAAACTGAGTGTAGATATTGCCGGTGCGGAAGTGATTGTCATCAAGTATACGTTTATGCAAGGAAATGGTCGTTTTAACTTCATCACCAGATTCTGTCTCGCCCTCGATAATAAATTCATTGAGCGCACGCTGCATAATGAGGATTGCGTCACCGCGAGTACGTCCGTGAGTTATGACCTTTGCAATTAAAGAATCATAATATGGCTCAATTGCAAGTCCGGCTGTAATGCCACTTTCAAATCTTACACGCGGACCGCTCGGCTCGTGCATAAAATAAATTCTGCCAGGCGACGGCATAAAGTGATTATCTGGATCTTCTGCATTGATGCGACACTCAATCGCGTGACCAGTAATCTTAACATCTTTTTGCGTAAAATCAAGCGGCTCATTGGCGGCAATGTTAATCTGGGTTTTAACTAAGTCAATGCCCGTCACTGCTTCAGTAATTCCGTGCTCAACCTGCACACGTGGATTTATCTCCATAAAATAAAAGTCATTAGTTGCAAGATCAAGCAGAAATTCAACCGTGCCAATGCTGGAGTAATGAACACTTTTTGCAGCTTTAACGGCAAGTTTACCAACGTGTTCACGCATTTCATCAGTCAGTGCAATTGAAGGCGACTCTTCCAAAAGCTTCTGATTGCGACGCTGAATGGAACATTCACGCTCACCAAGATGCAGAACCTCACCAAAATAATCAGCGACAATCTGAACTTCGATATGACGTGAACGCTCAATGTAATGCTCAAAATAAAATCTGGTTTTCGTAACGTCGACAATTTGCAGAATCTTTTTGAGTTCGGTCTCATTATGAGCAATGAACATACTCTTACCGCCGCCACCGCTGACCGGTTTCAAGATGACCGGATATTTAACCTCGCGGGCAGCCTCAATCGCCATTTCATTACTTGTCAACGGATCACTGCCTTTAGCCATAGGTATACCAGACGGCGCAACCGACGCACGTGCTGCATCTTTATCGCCGACAAGCTTGATTGTTTCCGGCATTGGCCCTATCCACGTCAAGCCAGCTTTCGTGACCATTTCGGCAAATTGATCATCTTCAGATAAGAAACCATAACCAGGATGAACGGCATCAGCTTCCGTTTTAATCGCCGCATCAATGATTGCATTACGATTGAGATAACTGTCCATTGCATCAGAAGTTCCAACTCGATAATGGACATCTGCCATTTGCACATGGAGTGCGTTTTTATCCGCATCAGAATAAATTGCGACCGTCTCAATGCCAAGTTCCTGGCACGCCCTAATCACTCTTACGGCAATCTCACCACGATTAGCTATCAATACTCTTTTAAACACGTAAACACCTCCAATTATCGTTAAAATAAAAGCATTATAAACAATACTTTTACGATTATTCATAATGCTATAATAAATGATTCTTATGTCAAATGCAATACATAATACAAAAAAATTTTCAATGAGATTCAAGACGTTTAACAGCAAGCTGCTCAAATTTGCCAGTGCCAAAATTTACATAGGGCTTTATTGAGATGCCGCCGCGTACGCTAAAATCACCGGTAACTTCAATGTAACGCGGAGCGAGAAGCTTAATTAAATCACTTGCAATGGTATTGACAACATCTTCGTGAAAAGTGCCAAAATTTCTAAAACTCGTCAGATAGAGTTTCAAACTCTTGCTTTCAACGAGTTTTTCATCTGGAATATAATTGATAATTATAGTTGCAAAGTCCGGCTGGCGAGTTATCGGACAGACACAGGTAAATTCTTCGCAAACGAGATTGACAAAATAATCACGATCTGAATTTTTATTATCAATCGACTCCAAGACTTCCGGTTTATAATTGTAAACATAATTAGTTTCATTGCCTAAATGTTTAAGATTATCCGACATATAAATACCTCAATTTGATTAAAATTTTTATTATTTTAAACTGTTCTGGGCGCGCCGTCCATTTCATCAAATAACGCCAGCATTTCATCTACGTCTTGTTTCTGAACAATTTGCATTGCAAAGCCGGCGTGTACTAAAACATAGTCGCCGAGTTTTGCTTCCGGCAGCAACATCAAACTTACATCTCGTGTTACGCCGGACAATTCCACTTTTGCAAGTAAATCCTTTATTTCAATGACTTTTGCTGGAAAAGCTAAACACATATTATCACTCCAATATGATTAATATTTTTATTATATCATATCTGTCAAATGTCATCATTAAATAAAAACGCTGTACAAAGGCAGCATTATATGTTATAAACTAGATAGCGCAAAAATAAAATAAAGTGGTGAAATGAAATGAATTACAGAGAATTTGTAAACAGCCTAAAAGAAATAAAACACGTATACCTGCTCGCCGGAGCAGAGAGCTACTATATAGATCGCGGAATAAACGACTTGTTAAATAAAATATTACCGAACGTATCGGAACGAAATGAGAGTCTGATAAAAATAGATGGCGACAAGAAGACCGATATAAACGAAATTATTGCCGCCATAGAGACGGCACCATTTTTCAGTGACAAAAACGTGGTAATTGTAAAAAATAGTGCTCTGTTTAAAAATAAAGCCTCCACGACGGACGAAGATAATAAAAGCAAAGCCAAAGACCCAACAATGGACAGATTGATGAAGGCTCTGTCAAATATGATGGATACAAATTATGTAATCTTCACAGCCAAAGAGTCCGTTGACAAACGGAAGAAGTTGTACAAAACGATAGCCAAAGTGGGCGTCGTGCTGGAGTCAGATCCGCTGAGGGCGTGGGAAATAGATAAATGGCTGGATTATACATTGAGGTCACTGAATAAAAAAATGGATACAGGTGCGCGGCAATATTTTAATGAGTTAATAAGTATGCTGCCAGAAATATCGCTCAACTACCTAAATAACGAGTTAGAAAAAACCGCGCTTTATGTAAAAGGCGCAGTGATTACAAAGAAAGATTTACAAACGATAATGGCAGAACCACCAGAAGTATCATCATTCGCGCTGATTGAAGCCATAGGCGAAAAGAATCTCCAAAAATCCATGTATCTATTGACGGCACAGATGAACGAACGAAAAGAAGCCGCTATTATAGCTTTACTTGTACGTCAAGTCAGACTGTTGATG
>JAFUTM010000170.1 GCA_017484235.1 Selenomonadaceae bacterium | reverse complement strand
ATAAACATCATCGTCAATGTCAATAAAAATTTCTTCACGTTATAAATTACCTCCATTAATTGTTGTTATTCTTTATATGAGAACTAATTAACTTAACCATATCATCAATTTCGTTTTTTTCTGACATATTAACTGTTAAATTATTAAATTTACTAATAATTTTGCTGGCTTCATTCCAAAGTCCTTGATTAATCAATGTTTGTGTTAACATAATTAAAATTCTCACATTATTAGGATCAAACCTTAAAATAATGTTAAGCATTGCAATTGCGTGATCATAATCGCCCAAGTTAAAATAAGCAATCGCTGTATAATATGCATACTGTAAATGGTGAGGATGCAAAGGATAAATCAATCCTTTAGGCCACGTTTCTTTTTCACGTAATACGCTTTTAAACAAGATTATGACAGCATAATATTGTTTTGCTTGTAATAATTGATTGAATTTAACATTCGTTTCTTTAATAACTTTGTCTAACCGGTCACGTTCTCTTAATTGTTGTTCAATGCTACCATTATTATGATTCTCTACCAATGCAGTACCCCCCCCCCTTCTATCAATAGGGGTCATAATATTTGGGTGAATTAATGGAAATTTAGTTTCTTCGTCCATATACAAATGATCAATAGTGGGCATCTCTGTATGTGTTCCACCAGCTCCAAATCCAATATTTCGTATCATATTTATTTTTGGTTTAACAATTAAACCGTGTTGTACAAAATTGCAAAATGTATATTGATAATCCCACTCATCAATTTTGCCTTCATAAGTTTGTTGAAATAAATTTTCATAGTTAATTAATTCCTGACCGTCAAATATATGTTTTAAGTATCCATTTGCTTTAAATTGAGGCCAAAGTTTCATACTAGCCATAAAGAATCCAAGCACGTTTCCAGGTTGCCCAGCCCCAAGGAGAAGAAAATTTGGAAAACGCGTAACTCTCATCAAAATATTCAAACTCATCATGATTAGATCCTGCTATACTTAAGACACGATTATCATTGCGATATTTTTCAAGAAGTTCCTGACAAAATCTAAAAAAACTTAAATCAGGAACGCAGTTATCTTCTAATATAATTAATTCTTCTGTTTGTTCAAATACCCAATTTATTCCCGAAACTATACGATTTTTACAGCCCATATTTACATCTGAAAAATTGGTGTGTACTTCACATTCCCAGTCAACCATATCTTTAATTGCTCGACATTGCTGCACCTTTTCCATTTCACCAGGCTTATTTGCTCGTGGACCATCAGCAACGATAAAAAGTTTCAATGGACGTGCTTTACAAATTTGACTAAATACTTGTAAAGAATATTGCGAACGGTTAAATACAATAGACAAAAACAGGTATCGTTAATGTAAATTTAGTATCTATGTTGACCATCTGAATATTCAAAATACTTAAACCTTATTTTTAAATTTAAATATTTATAACACACTTTAATGATCATAAATATTTAAATCTATTAATTACTTGACACCAATCTGATAGTATTTGAATCCATATTTTTTAATCCAGTGCTTATCATATTGATTTCGTCCATCAAATATTACAGCTTCTTTCATAAGGGTTGCCATTCTTTCAAAGTTTGGCTGCCGGAATTCTTTCCATTCAGTGACTAGCACTAAAGCGTCAGCATTTTGCAGGGCCTCATATTTATTTTTAGCATATGAAATATTTTTTAAATTGTTAAAATAGTGTTGTTGAGCTTCTGGCATAGCTTTTGGATCATAAGCCGTAATTGTAGCACCTTTGCTTAACAACTCATTTATAATTGTAACAGACGGAGCATATCTCATATCATTGGTATTAGGCTTAAAACTCAATCCCCATACTGCAAAATGTTTTCCAGATAAATCTTCACCAAAATGACGCACAATCTTTTTAACTAAGATTCTTTTTTGTTTATCGTTAACAATTTCAATAGCTTTTAATATCTGTGGATCGTAATTGCTTTCGATACTCATGTGAATGAGAGCCTGAACATCTTTTGGAAAACAGCTGCCACCATAACCGCAGCCCGGATAAATAAAATTATATCCAATACGAGGATCACTACCTATGCCAAGACGGACTTTATTTACATCTGCACCTACATGATCGCATATATTACTGATTTCATTCATAAAACTAATTTTGGTCGCAAGCATAGCATTTGCTGCATATTTTGTCATTTCCGCACTTTTTATATCCATAACAATAAAATGTTCCGTATTTTTAACATAAGCTCTATAAAGTTCTCGCATAATATCGACAGCCTCTGGATTATCTGCACCAATAATAACTCGTTCCGGTCTCATGCAATCACTTACAGCTGCTCCTTCTTTTAAAAATTCAGGATTGGAAATTACATCGAATGTTAAATCTACATTTCGCTTATCAAGCTCAGCTTTAATTGTGCTTCTAACCATATCAGCCGTGCCAACTGGAACAGTAGATTTATTGACCACATACATATGATGCGTCATATTTTGACCAATTTCCATTGCAGCGTTTTTCACATATTCAAGATTGGCTTCACCATTTTCGCCCATTGGCGTTCCTACAGCTATAAAGCAAATATTTGAATGATTTAAGGCTACCGGCAATTCCGTCGTAAAATATAAATGCTCTAGTTTGACATTATTTTCAACCATGCTTTCTAGTCCAGGTTCATAAATGGGTATTTCTCCCTTATTTAAGGAGTCAATTTTCTCTTTATCAGTATCTACACAATAGACTTGATTTCCCATTTCTGAAAAGCAAACTCCGGTTACAAGTCCAACATAACCAGTACCAACTACCGTAATATTCATTAAAAAGCCTCATTTCGTTTAAAGATTATAAATTAAATAATTTTAGAAAAATAGTTTATAGTATGTTTTAACCCTTCATCTAAATTAACTTTCGGTGACCAGTTAAGTGACTCTTTAGCAAGATCAATAACAGGTTTGCGCTGTACAGGATCGTCACTTGGCAGTGGTTTGTAAATAATTTTAGATTTTGAATTGGTTAATTGAACCACTTTATTTGCCAATTCTGCAACCGTCATCTCTGTAGGATTACCAAGATTTACAGGACCAGTTACATTTTCAGCTGACATCATACGTACTATTCCGTCAATTAGATCATCTACATAACAAAAACTGCGCGTCTGCGTGCCGTCACCATAAATTGTAATATCCTCACCTCTAAGTGCTTGAACTATAAAATTTGATACAACTCTACCATCTAAAGGATTCATTCGCGGACCATAGGTGTTAAAAATGCGAATAACTCTAATATCTACATTATGCTGTCTATGATAGTCAAAAAACAATGTTTCAGCCGCACGCTTACCTTCGTCATAACAAGACCGAATGCCAATTGGATTTACACTGCCCCAATACGTTTCAGGTTGTGGATGAACTTTTGGATCTCCGTATACTTCTGATGTGCTCGACTGTAGTATTCTGGATTTTGTGCGCTTAGCCAAATCCAGAATATTTATTGCACCATAAACGCTTGTCTTTAGAGTTTTAATCGGATCGTATTGATAGTGTGGCGGACTTGCCGGACAAGCTAAGTTATAAATTTGATCCACTTCTAACTGTATTGGTTCTATCACATCGTGGCGAATAAATTCAAAATTTTCGTTTGAAAGAAGATGTCTAATATTTTTTTTGCTGCCAGTAAACAAATTATCCAGACATATTATTTCATTACCTTCATTTAATAATCTTTCGCATAAATGAGAACCTAAAAAACCAGCTCCACCTGTTACAAGAATACGTTTCATTTAATTCACTTCCTTATTTATAAAAAATTTAATCAATAATTATAATGCTTCACATTTCATAGATACGCTTAATTGCATATAAAACTCCGTCGTGGTCGTTGTCAGTAGTAATAAAGTCGGCGATTTGTTTAACTTCATCAATCGCATTGCCCATTGCAACTGAATAGCCAACCGTTTTAAGTACTTCTATATCATTAGGAGCGTCGCCAATGGCAACGGTATCAGCAAGATCAATGTTCAGATGCTCGCAAAGTTCAATTAGGCCGGACGCTTTCGTTACGCCAAGTGGTGACGCCTCAAGGTTAGCCGCCTCAGCATAGACCAATTGTAAATTACTATCCTTCAATCTTGCAACCGTGCGTTCACGTGATTCAATCGAACGATGATAAATATTAACTTTCATTATATCTTCTTTATGTTCAATTGCATATTTTTTTAAATCCTCACATTTAACACAAATTCGGTTAAACATATCATAATATACGCTCATACCAAAATCAGCAATATGTTCAATATCGTGAGGACTGGCAATTGAATCACGAATCGTCAGCAAATGAATCATTGCATCTTCCATTTTGCCCAGCTCAATGAGTTTAATACAATCCTCAAATGATACCGAGTGTAGTGAAATAGGCTTATCTTCAAATAAATCGTAGACCAGGCCGCCACTAGTTAGAATCATATAACGTATATTTTTAAACTCTTCTTTATAATCGGACATCTCAGCCAGACAGCGACCAGATGCCACGACCACGTGGATACCAGATTTTAATAGATTATTAATAGCACCTGCCGTTTGGGAAGTAATCTTTT
>JAFUTM010000169.1 GCA_017484235.1 Selenomonadaceae bacterium | reverse complement strand
TCCGCCTGTCGAGCGTGATGCGAAGACTTGGCGGCTTACTGGACTTTGCCGTTATTCCTTACGCGACCTCCTCACTTGACTGTGCCTCTTTCGCTCGCCGCGTCTCGTTTTGGTTACTTTTCAAAAGTAACGCGGTCTTTGTACTTTTAGTTGGTCCAGCCTCTCAACTCTCCTTAGCCAACTCAGCTAGAGGAAGCCGCAGCAGCAGGACCAATCAAAAGTTTCTGACAAGACAGAAAGAAGTTTCAATATTAAAAACTTGACTAAGCCTCTACCTACACCTCTAGAAGAAGGGAATATATATTAATATAAGAAATTTAGATTTGACTGACAGCACTATCTTTGACACCGGAATAATCTACATTAGTGTTGTCGTCAAATTTTCTGTCATAAAGCATAGCAGCAATCATAACAACTAAACACGATCCAGCGTTATGAACCAATGCGCCAATCGTCGGCGTCAGTAAACCATTAACGGACAAAATAATCGCCACAAAATTAATAATCATTGATAAAGATATTCCCAAAACAATAGTCTTCCTAGTAGCGTTCGATAAACGCTTCAAATAAGGAATGCGCGACACATCATCAGTCATAAGGGCAATGTCAGCCGCCTCAACGGCAATGTCACTGCCCATAGTGCCCATCGCAACGCCAACATTTGCAGTCTTCAGTGCAGGCGCATCATTCACGCCGTCACCAATCATACAAACAAATGTGCCATTATTTTGCAACTTAATTAGATTATCCGCTTTATCTTCCGGTAATAGTTCCGCGCGTACATCAGCAATACCAACCTGTTTAGCAAAATATTCCGCAGTCTGCTGATTGTCTCCAGTCAGTAAAACAGTTTTCGTTTTGAGACCGGATAAGTCGGCGACTATTTTTTTCGCCTCAGTGCGAATCACATCTGACAGCGCAATGACACCTAAACATTTATTATCACCAGCAATCAAAATAGCGGCTTTGCCCTGCCCGCGCAGCTCATCAAGTATTGACTTCATTTCCGCGTTGATGCTTATTCCATTATCGTTTAAATAATTCTCATTGCCGCAATAGATTTTACGCTGATTAACTTCAGAGCAAACGCCTTTGCCCGCAGTCATCTTAAAATTATCGCACGCAGGCAGAGTTAATTTTTTGTCAGAAGCAGCTGCGACCACTGCCTTGCCAAGAGGGTGCTCACTTTTCAACTCAGCCGACGCGGCAATTTTTAAAAGATTATCAGATTGTATATTGTTGTCAAACGAAATAATGTCACTTACCTTGAGTTTGCCATAAGTCAGTGTACCGGTCTTATCAAAGGCAATAACGCTGACTTTGCCCATAGCTTCGAGTGCTTCACCGGATTTAATCACAACGCCGTACTTCGCCGCCTGTCCAATCGCCGCCATAATCGCAGTTGGTGTGGCAAGGACTAATGCACACGGACAGAAAACAACAAGCACCGTCACCGCACGTATGATGTCGCCTGTTATGAAATAAGTTGCAATGGCGGTAAGGAGTGCAGCCGGCACGAGGTAACTTGCCCACTTGTCAGCAATTCTCTGCATTGGAGCCTGTTTATCTTCAGCGTCTTTGACTAAACGAATCAACTTTTGGAGCGAACTGTCTGCGCCAATTTTCGTTGCCTTAATGTCAACTGAACCGAATCGGTTAATTGTTCCACAGTATACTTCTTCGCCAACGGTTTTATCAACAGGCATTGACTCACCTGTCATTATCGACTGGTCAACCGAAGTTTCTCCGCTCACAATAACGCCATCAACCGGAATAGTCTCGCCTGGTAGCACACGGAGTACATCATTAACTGCAATCTGGTCGGTCTGAATCGTTTCCTCAGTGCCATTGCTTATGCGCCGGCCAGTCTGCGGTGTGAGACTAATAAGACGTTCCAAGCCTCTCTTCGCGCGATGCGTGGTCTTATGCTCCAAAATCTCGCCGAGTGCCATAATAAACGCAACCTCACCGGCGGCGAACAAATCACCAATCGCAATCGCAGCAATCATAGCAATGCTCATCAGCAGTGCAGACGAAATTTTATTAATGCCTCTGCCTTCAATCAAACGATTAACCGCAGCATAAAAAATTGGAGTACCGCTGATAAACACGCTAATCCACGCCGCATCAATCAGACCGCCTCCGTCCATTATAAAACTGATTATCAAACAAAGGCCAGAAATAATCGTCATTTTCACATCTTCCAAACGTTCAACCAATTCTTCCAACATCTCAATCAACCTCCATAGCCATTTTATTTTATAACCACATTGTATTATCGAATATTTTATACTATAATTATAAAATCAATAGATAATGATAACAATAATCAAATAAAGCTAAATGTCAGATAATGAACATTTTTAATTAATTGTACGGAAATGCGGAGGTTTTTAATGGATCGCAGACAAAAGAAAACTCGCGAAGCTATATTTCAAGCGTTCACGAGTCTAATTATAAAGAGGCAGTATAACAAAATTACGATTCAAGATATAATCGACAAAGCCGACATTGGGCGCAGCACGTTCTATTCACACTTTGAAACCAAAGACGACCTTATTAAATCAATGTGTGATGAGCTGTTTCATCATATTACGCAAAGTTTGTTTGATAAGCAGAACGCGCATTGTATAGTAATAAAGGATAATGCGCATCATTCAATATTCTATCACATTATGCGGCACCTGCAAGAAGATGACAGCTCCATTTTAAAGCTGCTGTCTTGCAATGATAATGAGATTGTGCTGCGGTATTTTAAACAGAATATGAACAACTTACTTTGTAAAGAAGCATTTAGCAAGCCGCAGATGAACTCAACGGAAATTCCTGAAGATTTTTTGATTAATCATATATCGTCGAGTTTTGTAGAAATGGTTAGGTGGTGGGTAAATAATGATATGCAGCCGGAGCCGCTGAAGATGGACGAATACTTTAGGTCCGTGATGAGCGGCGCCTTTGATAAAGTTAAAAAGTTTAAGCACAATCACATTTGGATAGATTGTCAGTCTACTGATTAAACATCTGCAAATTCAGTCTTTGCCCATCGTTAAACAGGATAAAATCTTTTTCTATATCAGTAATAATGCGACCTTCTATTGTATCACCGATTTTAACAATACGTGTTTCTAAATTTTGATTTTTATTGTCATTTGTATTATGCGTGCCAATTTGTATAATTGCCATTTTCTTGTCGCCGCTGATAGCGGTGCCTTTTAATATTAATATAGTAACAGGCTCAAGCTCAACTTCTGATTCTAAATCTAAATTATTAACTGGTAATTCTTGTGGCGGTTCCGGTATATCAGTTAAATCATTTTGAACCGGCAGAGCAGGAGTCGGCAGTGGTTCATTTTTAACAGGCGGCTTATTTTCGATAACAGGCGTTGGTTTCGGCAGGTCAGACTTGAATGGATTGACCAATGATACATCTTCTGAGGCTCTGGACAGCCCTAAAACTTGAGTTGAGCGTGAATTATTACTATCATTGTTATTATTTGAGTTTGGCTTTGGTGTAGAACTTTGGCGGCTTACAGTTGTTGTACCAGAATCAACGTCATCATTCGAGGCCGCCTCATTATTCTCAGGCGCTAATATCCAAAATATCAATGAAGCCAACGCCACTGCCGCAAGCAGAATTATTCGTTTTTTGTGTTGTTTTATTTCATTAACTTCTCGTTCCCAAAAAGTCTTTAGCTTATCTGACATCACCAATCGCCTCTGCTGCACCAACTACATAGACAAAATTCGCCTCTACAGTATAGCCCCAAATGGGACACAACCTTACTTTTAATTTCAGCTTATCTACCTTTCCCAGTATTTGCCTAACACTTATTTGAAACCGTCACGATTCACCCAGTCCGGAGATATAATCTCTAAGTGTCGCGCTGCGAAAAGGGTTAGTGTACATCCATCAAGGGATACCCTAAAAACGTTTCTAAGTCGGCATTTACTTAGTCGTTGATTTTAAATACATTTTTGTTAAAGCGGAAGTCTAACCGCTAAGGCTATTTTAGCGAAATTGGTAGGCAAAGTCAACCTTTTTTGCGCCTTACATATCTTACGGCGCAGAACGAATAAAAAAAAAAAAAATCAATCTTTAATTA
>JAFUTM010000168.1 GCA_017484235.1 Selenomonadaceae bacterium | reverse complement strand
AGGAATGACGAATGAGGAATGAGGAATTTTTAATGCGTAATTCTTAATGCATAATGTGTAATTAATTCCATTCATAATTCATCATTCCTAATTCCTAATTATCAATTACGCTTTTGTCATACGATTGATTGCACTGAAGAGTGCGCGGATTGAGGCATTAATTATGTCAGTGTCCATACCTGCGCCCCAGACAATCTTGCCATCATCGCCAGTTATGCTGATATATGCAATTGCCCTTGCAGACTGCCCAATCTCAAGCGCGTGCTCGTTATAAGTGAGGTCGTGATATTTGATGTTGAGATTACTCTGAAGCGCATTGCTTATCGCATCGAGACGGCCGTTGCCTCTTGCTTCATAAATCAGATGCCTGCCGTCCGCTTCCAGCTCAACGTTGCCCTTGCGCGTGCCGTCCGGTTCCTTTTTAAGCAGGAAATCAAGTAATTTATACGGCGATTCAACATTAACATATTCATCGTAGAAAATCTGATAAATCTCGTCAGGCAGTAATTCTTTGTGCTTACGGTCAGAAACACGCTTGACACAATAGCCGAAATCCTCGCGCATCTTTTTAGGCATTTCAATGCCGTAACGCTGCTCCATAATAAATCCGACGCCGCCCTTGCCGGACTGAGAATTAATACGAATAACGTCGCCTTCGTATTCGCGTCCAACATCGTGTGGATCAATCGGCAGATATGGCACTGTCCAGCGATTTGGATTCTTTTCATCGCGCCAGTGCATACCCTTTGCAATGGCGTCTTGATGACTGCCGCTGAACGCCGTAAATACAAGTGCACCCGAATAAGGCTGACGGTCGTGGACGTGCATTCTTGTAACTCGCTCGTACATCTCAACCAGCTCTGGCATATTGGTAAAATTCAACTCAGGATCAACGCCTAAAGCAAACATATTCATCGCAATCGTAACAATGTCAACGTTGCCCGTCCGCTCACCATTGCCAAAAAGCGTGCCTTCAATTCTGTCTGCACCGGCTAACAGTCCAAGCTCAGAATCCGCCACACCGCAGCCTCTGTCGTTGTGAGGATGGAGGCTCAAAATAACTTTATCGCGATATTTGAGATATTTATTTATATAAGCAACCTGCATTGCGTAGACGTGCGGCATAGACATCTCTACCGTCACCGGAATGTTTATAATCGGATTTCTGTCAATAACCGGCTTCCAAACATCGAGTACGGCGTTGCAGACTTCCAGCGCATATTCCGGCTCAGTTCCAGTGAAACTTTCCGGCGAATATTCAAATCTATAATCGGCACCAGCTTGTTCCGTCAACTCAAGCAGTAACCTTGCGCCGTCTGTGGCGATCTTTTTAATCTCGTCCTTTGACATACGGAAAACCTGCTCGCGCTGGGCAAGTGAAGTAGAGTTATAGACGTGAACAACGACATTTTTAGTATTCTTAATACCGGCAAGTGATTCAAAAGTTTTCTTAATTATATGTTCGCGTGCCTGCGTCAAGACTTGGATTGTCACATCATCTGGAATTAAATCATCTTCGATTAATTTCCGCAGCAATGCATATTCTGTATCAGATGCTGCTGGAAAGCCAACTTCAATTTCTTTAAAGCCAACCTTAACGAGCATTTTATAAAATTCAATCTTTTCATCGAGTGACATTGGTATGACCAGTGATTGATTGCCGTCACGCAGGTCTACACTGCACCATATCGGAGCTTTGGTCGGATATTCTTTATTTACCCAATCCAAAATAATTTCCGGCGGCATAAAATAACCTTTGCTATATTTAGTATAATTTTCCATTAAATTCACCTCCATATAAAGATACCACAGCATTGGCAGTTTTGCAAGTTTTATTAGAGATTGTCTACAAAACAAGCCATAAAAAATTTATTATAAGCAGGAGAAAATAAATAAATGTCGAACGAACTTTTATTATAGGAGATGATTAAACAATGTGGAGAGGATTATATACGGCAGGAGCCGGAATGATAACAGAAACTAAACGAACAGATGTCATTGCAAACAATTTGGCAAACGCAGCAACGACCGGTTATAAACGTGATAAAGCTATTCATCGTGAATTTGAAGCAATGCTGATTAGACGATTCTACGATCACGAAGATGGCGGAATGGTCGGAATGAACAGCGATATAAATACTAACGCCAGTTTAAATACTAGCAGTTTGGACGTAACGCAGTTTAAAGGTTTTAGTGCTGATCCATTTTATCGTCCAAGCATCGGTCTTTTAGGCTTAGGCGATTACATAGACGAAGTTGCAGTTGATTGGGGTCAAGGTCCAATTGAAACGACGGGCAATGAGTTTGATTTGGCAATAGGCGGCGAAGGATTCTTTACAATACAAAGTCCAGATGGCATAAGATATACGCGAAATGGAGCTTTCTTCCGAAATGCTCAGGGCTATATCCAAGATATTCGTGGCTATAATCTTCTCGATGAAGCAGGTCAGCCAATTCAAATTCCACGTGATATGTTTAACAGAGAAGTGATAATATCTGAAGACGGCGGCATTTATATTAGAGGCGAAGGAACCGAGCCTTACGCTGAAGATCCAAATCAGATAGTAACGAATGGCAATGCGGGCAACCGTCAACTGTTGGCACGAATACAAGTAGTTAATTTCGAAGATCGAATGGCACTTGGCAAGCAGGGCGATAATTTGTACTATGCCAAAACAGATGCAGAGGGCAATCTGGCGCAACCGGTTGCAAATAATGAAGCAGTGGTACTGCAAGGCGCGTTGGAAAAATCAAATGTACAGATCGTACGTGAAATGGTAGAACTTATACATAACCACAGAATGTATGAAGCCGGTGCAAAGGCGGTAACAACACAAGACAGTATGCTGGATAAATCTGTAAATGACGTAGGTGCTGTCAGCTGATTATAGCTCACTTTAATGGAGGTGACTTAGGTGAAAAAGTTATTTGCAATATTATCATTTTTAACAATAATATTGACACTAACGACGGCTCCGACTGAAGCGCGGAGTCTTTGGCGAGACAGTGGCGGCTGGAGTATGTACTCTGACAGAAGAGCTCACGACGTTGGTGATATACTGACGATAGTGATAAATGAAACCACATCACAAACAGCCTCAAAACAGCGCAGTAATTCAAAAAGTGGTTCAGTAAATTTGAACGCCGGAACAGGAATATTCCACTTTTTAGCAGCTGCAACGGCAGGTGGCTCTGATTCATTTACTGCGGCCGGCAGCGCAACTGATACAAACAGTTATACTGGAAACGTAACGGTAACAATCATAGAAGTACTGCCGAATGGTAATTTAGTTATTGAGGGCACACAGTCGATCTGGCAGAATCGTGACGAACATAAAATTACCATACGTGGTGTGATAAGGCGAGATGATGTAACCGCTAATAATACAGTATCTAGTAACAGAGTGGCAAATGCAACGCTTAAATTTGATGGTAAAGGTCCATTGAACGCTAAACAGCGTCAAGGCATTTTAACTCAAGTGTTTAATATTTTATTCTGATATAAAATAAAAATGCATAACAGGATTTAAATCTTGAATTATGCATTTTTAATTGTGGATTTTAATTATGAAAAAGACATATTATGAACCAAAATACGTAAGCAAATTTC
Organism: Selenomonadaceae bacterium; assembly: GCA_017484235.1. Classification (GTDB taxonomy): domain Bacteria; phylum Bacillota; class Negativicutes; order Selenomonadales; family Selenomonadaceae; genus Quinella. The sequence goes on along the minus strand of JAFUTM010000168.1, from coordinate 11,902 downwards.
AATGTGACGGAATAGCGTGCGGCGGCTCGTGCTGCAAAGACTGGCAGATTGAAATTGATGCTAATTCTTATAAACGATATAAAGATAAAAAATCGGATATAGCAGACTATACTAAAGGCAAATACTTTATAAATATGGATAATCGAAATGCGTGTCCGTTTTTAACTGAAAAATGTTTATGTGGATTGCAGCTCAAATATGGTGAACCGTTTTTGTCTGGAACGTGCCGGACTTATCCGAGACGCACTTATGTGATAGGAGATTTTTGTGAGCGGACGCTTTCTTTGGCGTGTCCACTTGCCGCTAAGCTGGCCCTTAGTGAGAAAATGGAGTTTGTCATAACAGAAACTGACGACGAAACGGATATGTATGAATCCAACTTACCGGATTATTTGTCTGAGTATTTAATGGAAATTCAAATGACTGGCGTGTATATACTCCAAAAACAGGATTTAACGCTGGATCAGCGGCTTATAGTGCTGGGTTTCTATTTAGATAAGTTAGACGAAATTTTGGAAAAAGACGAATTAAGCGAAATTGATAAATTAACGGCAATATATAAGTCTGACAGTTTTATAAATAATCAGATACCTCATATGTTGAACAGCATTAAATACGATAAAACTGCATATGAAAAAATAATGCTGGAAGTAATAGCCAAAGCTGATATAGTCACTAAACCAAATCTTGAATTGAGAACGGCGAACATTGAAATACTTGAAAATTATTTGGTCAATGAATTTTTTGGCAATATTTACCCGTGGCGTACAAACGGCACAATAAGTCAAAATTATGGCATATACGTGTTGACTTATAAAATACTTGAAACAATGATAAGTGAAGGCGAACCATTAGAAGTGGTGACTTGGTTCAGCCGTAATATAGATCACGATGTCGAGTATTACAAGTGGCTTCAAAAACAAACCGGACTTGATATATTAAAAATAATGTCCATTCTCCGTCCGAATAGTAATTAGAGTGGTTACACTTACATACTAAAAAGAGCTGTTGTCTTCTTCTTATTGCAACAGCTCTTTATTACTATTTGCCAGTGTTAATATTTTTATCATTCAAATAACATTGAACTGCGATAAGCGGAAATAACATCAAGAACCTGCTGATTAGGTCTATCAATAAGATTATGAGGTTTCTTCTTATAATGTTTGCCTCTTTCATCGACGAAAGCCTCTTCAAGCATATCTTCTGCTAAATCTTTGTAAGCGTCAGATTTTGTAAAAGTTGCCCACTCATCTTCAAGTGCCCGAACGACCATTATAAATTTCTCCATTATGCCAGACATTTCAAATTTAGAATTACTGTTGTTATTGAGTGGATTAGTCGAGTCATTATTATTCAAGCTATTTGGCGCATTATCATTAGATTCATTCGGCTTGTTAATAAGTTCGTTTGTCTCTGCTGCCGTTTTTTCAACCGCAGATTTAGCATTCATCTCATTGGTCGCAGCGATATTCGCGTTAATATCTTTGAGTTTAGCAGCTTCGCTGAGTTCCGTATTATTATTAATTTCGGTATCTGCCGATGCCGTAATCTGTTCATTAAGTCTAAGCATTGACGGCTCGTTTCCATTTGCATAATTTGAAATAGCTTCGGCATTTGGTCCGCCGATTTCCTGTGAAGCCTCATAACCAGCCGATATATTATTGCTGCCACCGCCAGCCGCCGCACCTGCAACACCGCTGGCGGTTTTTGCTGCAGCAAGTTCAGCCGTTGCTTCGGCAGAGGCTTTCATCATTGCCTGCGTTATGGCTTTACGCGCCTCGTCTTTAGTTTTGGCACGTCTAAGCGCAGATTTTAATTCTTCACGCGATTCTTCGGCTTTTTTAGCCTTCTTGTATAAGTCTGGATCATTTTTACGCAAATAGCCAAGCTCTTCGTTAGAAATCTTCTTGCCGCTCATTAGCTTACGTTTGATTGACGAAACTCGTTGTTTAGAATATTCATCTTTATTAGACTGCTGGGCTTGAATCATCTTGTCAACGAGTGAGCGGTTATTTGCTGCCTTTAAATCCAAATTCAAATTACCAGAAGAACTAACCACTGACTGTCCGGTCTTCTGTTTATAATTAGCCGCGAATTTTAAGTTTTTTTGCTGAATGTGTGAGTGTATTGTTCCTATTACCGTAAAATCCATTTTAAACGCCTCCTGCTATTTTATTTTATCCATTAAATCTATCCATAAGTTTATAACACAATCATTATCAGTTCGGCTGCGAATCGCCATTCTGATATAGCTCGCGTCCAGACCAGCAAAATTGGCACAGCTCCTCAGTAAAATCTTGTGTTGACGCATTTTATTTAAAAGTTCATTTGCCGTTTGACAATCATTAATTTTAATAAGTACAAAATTTACTGCCGGATTAAATATTTTAATGTTGTTGATTCTTTGAAGTCGTTCAGTGACATATGGTCTTTCAAGATTAATCCAGCTGCACGTCTTATTAAAAAATTCTTCATCGTTCAGTGCCGCAACTCCGGCTTTCTGTGCCAGATAATTCACGTTCCAGACATCTTTGCAATTCTCCAGTCGTTCAATCAATGATTTATCGGCAACGGCAAAGCCTAACCGCAAGCCTGGCAGAGCGTAAAACTTAGTCATCGACTGCACAGTAATTAAATTTGGATATGTTCCAATCAACTGCCTGACAGAAACATCGGCATAAATAAAATCAATAAAAGATTCATCAATCACAACATACTCAACAAATTTAGTTAATTGAATAATATCACTAATGCTGAGTAAAAAATTACTCGTTGGATTGTTCGGACTGCCGAGTATCACACAGTCAATATTTTCATTTTTAATAATTTTGATTAGGCGGTCTAAATCTACTTTAAAATTATCCTCAGCACGGACGAAAAAATATACTACATCGCAGCCGGCAGAACGCGCCGCACGTTCATAATCAGAAAAACTCGGCACAATGATAAGTACGCGCTTAGGTTTTATCGTGTTAAAAAATAAATAAAAGAATTCAGCCGCACCGTTGAGAGTAATAATATTTTCAAGACTAATTTTATAACGATATGAAATTGCTGACTTCAATTCACGTGCTGTCGGATCAGGATAATGAACTAAACCTTCAATGTTGTTTATTATTGCTGACTTGACGGCGCTGCTCATACCGAGAGGATTAATATTTGCACTCATATCGAGCCAGCTCTCAGCAAGCCCATTATCGTTATAAATATTACCGCCGTGTTCAAATTTATTCAAATAATTTACCACCACTAAAAAGATATTGCAAAAATTTATCTATTTAATTATAATATAATCTAACACAATTCAATTGTCAACTATATTTATTATAAAATTCACTAAGGACGTGATTATATGGAATACGATGATGTTAAACGCATAATTTTTGAATGTCTGGACGATGCTTATTTTATCGGTGCATTGAAGACAAAAATTTTTAATATGGACGGATTGAAGACGCAGGCGGACTTTGATGCTCAACAAAACCGCATTAACGAAATGGAAGACGAGAAGCGTTCTCACGATGCGGTGCTGGAGCAACTGCGTGATAAAATTACCGAGCTTGAAAGTACGAATGATGATCTTGCCGGCAGACTTGAACAGGTAAAAGCTCAATATAAGAACGACGAGATTAAGCTGGAACAATACCGCACCGATATGAAAAACTATTTGGAAAAGCTGGAGACTCAGGAAAAAGAAATCAACGAACTTGACAATGAAAACAAAAAGTTGCAGGCTCAATTGGCTGAAGCTGAAGAACACTTTAAAACGGCCTCTGCTGAGTCAATCAAAAATCTCCAAGAGCTTAAAAAACTCGAAGCAAAGGTTAAATCTACTGATGCTAAACCAACCGTTAAATCAACTGCTAAATCTTCTAAATCCGTTAAGTCGACTAAGTCCACTAAAGCTGCTAAATGATAATGATCATTACAAGTTGCAATAAAATGATTAAAAATAAAAGCTGTTCATCTTTCGATGGGCAGCTTTTTATCTTTACATTATTCAAAATTATTATTATGACATGCTTACGAATTTCAAATACTCTTCTAATACGTAACCTTTGAGACTACCATACTGAACCGGCAAAAATCCATTGCGGCTTGGAACATCAGAAACCAAAACTTTTGTACCAAGTGGAATATGTGCTAAATCGTCACCATAAACTGACGGTCTACTTCTCAAAGTCACCCATTGACGACAATTTACTATCACATAATAATCGGCTTTGCCTCTAAAATCAGATGAATCGTAACTGTCATATGCAAGTGAAACAAATTCATAATCCATATTCGACTGTGCAGGAGCGGCGAATGCGGCAGTCGTCGTGGCAAGAATCATTAACATTGTCATAATAATTTTTTTCATAATATATCACTCCTCAAATTATAATCTGTCATACAAACCATTCGTAAATGTAGGTGATTCCGCCTTACTATGTTTGCTATCTGTCCAGGTATATGCGCCGTAAAATTTGCTGCCCTTGAATACATACCACATTGCTTCGCCAGCGTTCATTGCCATTTCCTGTTCACGTGTGCTGCCCGTAGCCAGCGGACTGAGATAAGTCCATCCGTCATCGGTTTTTAAATACATTGAAGTTTCATTATCATCGTAGCGAATTTCAAACGTCCACGTATGTTTTATAGCGTTGCTCTGATAAGAATAATCTGTGTTATTCTCAACGGAAAACACATTCGCTGCAATCACATAGTACGGTGGATTATTTTCTTTAACTACCATAGACGTTCTGTCCAAATAAAATGAGTTCATTCTGAATCCAAAGATAAGTGGAAATTTTTTATCGCCTTTCCAATAAGAAGGCCATTCCGCGTGGGTCACCGAAGTGAGCGTCATCATCAAGAACATCATTAAAATTGTTGAAATTATTTTTTTCATTATAAAAAATCACCTTCAATCTCATTTACATTAAAAAAGTTAATACTTCTATTATATATATATATATATTGTCAAGCCTTTTTTATAAATATTATAAGTAATATTTGTAAACTAAATCAATGCCTTTATAATCAGTTATCAAATTTTAATTAAATTTTTATTTTACTATAACTTAATTGTAATAATTATGTTATACTATATATGTAAAAAGGATTGGCACCAAAAAATCAATTCGTTATGGAGGGCTATATTATGAAATGGAAATTTTTGTTAATAATGATTGTTGCATTAATGACAATTGTACCTGGAAGGACGTTTGCCGTTGAAATACCGGACGTCTCTTCTGGCAGAAGGTACTTTGATTATTCGAGCGGCTGCGAAGTTTTTTCAGGTAATGTATATGTCCATTGGAAAAAACGCAATTTAACTATAACTGCAAGTGAAGCTAAAGCGCAGTTGATGTCGCAAAAAGTCTGGGCTTCGGGCAATATAAATCTAACGCAGGGAAGTATGACTTTTAAATGCGACAACATTTTTGTTCGCGGCAAGGACAGAACCGTTGATATTCTCGGAAGCGTCAACTTTTTACAAAATAATATAATTTCTATAACGTCTAATGTGGCGCGTTTTTCGTGGAAAAGTAAAATGGCCGACTTTTACGGCAATGTTAAAGTCAACGTCCTGTCTAAGGTAAACATCAGCTCCGGCAACGATATATACAGTGTCGGCAGTTCAGTCAATGGCACTTATGACCACGTGCAATACAATGTCAGAGACAATACAATAATTTTGCTGGATAAAAACTTTGCAAACATTCCAAATATGATATTCCCAGAACCGGATCCAACTGAGAATAGAATGTAAATCATCATATACAATAAAAAATTGCAATAAAAAACCTCATTCGTCGGAATCGATTCTTAACGAATGAGGTAAATTTATTTAATTACAACAATTTCAATTTATATTAATCGGCTTAATAGAAGAACTCAACACGACCGAAGAGTCTCTCTGCATCGCCGTCGCCAGTGATATAATCGCCCTTGAAGTATTTAGCAAGGAATACGACTCTATCCATTGGAGCCCAAGAAGCACCAGCTACAACGCCTTTGGTACCTGCAAATGCATCATCCCAGTTGATAGCGCACAATGAGGTGTTGGAACCGAGTTTCTTATAACCTGCCCAAACAGCCCACTGACCTTTCTTCGTGTTCTGATTGCCGCCACCATAGAGAGTGCCGTATGCAAACAGTGCTTGCCAAGATTTGTCTTCGTAGTCAGCTTTGGTATTGTTAGCATAAGAACCCCAAAGTTTTGCTTTTGGACTGAATTTATAACCAGCATTTACTGACCAGATATTAGCCGTATCTTCGTTGCCATCATCGCTGTAGGCATAGTTACGATTAGCATCTGTGCCAAAATCATCATCTTCAATATGATAATAACCTGCGCCACCAAAGAGACCGTGAACATCAGGTGTATACTGAATGTTGATAGCCTGAAAACTCGATGGATCAGTGCCACTAAGTCCAGTTCTGCCTACTGCACTGTTCCAACGCTCTTCAGCAGTTGTACCGAGCTCGGGATCCCGTTTATCACTCCAATAACCATCTTGTCTGCCGTTCCATGCGCCAGCATTTCTCTGAGTTCCGCCAGCTGTGCCAGCACTAAGACGACCAGCATAAAGTGTAGCCTTTAACTTATTACCAACGGTAACTTCTGCACCGGAGTATTCAGTATCCCAAACGATACCGTCTTCATTTGTGTAAAGTGGTTGTTTACCAACTTTTACCTGGAAGTTATCATAATCACCTTGTGCCCAGCCACGAACCAGATTGAAATCGCTTGAATCGTTACGGCTGAAATCATTATGAGCATCAATACGAGCGCGGAGTGTCCAATGATTGTTTACTTCCAAGATTGGCTCAAAACGGAAAATCCAGTCGTCCTGGTTAATCTTCTTCTTGCCGCCGTTTACGTCATCAGTACGATGGCTCTTGTAGGTGTATTCGATTTTACCTTGCCAGATTGCTTTGTCAGCATATTTTTCAAGTTCAGCAACGCGAACACCGAGACTTTGAAGCTCTTCGCTGAACTCAGCAGCAAGACGATCAAGAGCAGCTTTATCAGTGCCGTTGATGTCGGTTCTTGCAAGAGCTTTCGCAACCATTTGAGCAACTTCGTAACGAGTGATAGGACGTTTGCCCTGGAAAGTACCATCACCCATACCATCAATAACGCGCTTGCCGTCAGCAGTGTACGTATTGTAAAGCTGCATTACGGACTGATACGCCCAATGGTCTGGATCAAGATCACTAAATGGATTTGCTGCTGCAAATGTTGTTGACGCTGCACCAACTACGAGGGAAGCTGCCAACACAGATGCAATTTTCTTTTTCATGATAAACTCCTCCTTTAAGAAGTCAAACATAAATTAAAAATTTTTTTCGGCTTCCGATTTCAGAGGAATCATTTGTATGAGTGTCCATGTTTCCTCAACATTTCCAGCCTACTTTCTTCAGCCGTTGATTATGTTATCACAAATTTAAAAAAAATGCAATAGTTTTTTTACATTTTTTATTAAAATTTTCATCAAAATTTCATATTAATTACATTATTTCTGTAAATCATCATAAAACTCTGTTATGTTTCTAAGGATTGAAGATATTAACCGCTGATTTTTTGTTGACTTAACTTCTAAGTTTCGGTAAAATATTTTAAATGATTATATTTCAAGCTAGCAGTTAAATGAGGCTTGACTATATGATAAGTTACTTTATAAAATTGAAACGAAAGGAGACTTTTGCAATGAAAATATCAATTTTAATAATGTCCGTATTGATTAGCCTTTTGATGATTAACGGAACTGCATCAGCAAAAGAGTTATCGCCGGAATGGGTAAAACAATTGCCCTCAGCAAAAGAGGCAACACAATTATTAATCGTAGCTGGAGTTGGCAAGACAACAGCTTGGGTATCAATGCACGAACGAGACAAAAACGGCAACTGGCAGCAAATTATGACAACACCTGGATTTATCGGCAAGAATGGTCTCGGCAAAACTAAAGAAGGCGACGGAATGACACCTATCGGCGTGTTCCATTTTAACAAGGCATTCGGCATTAAGAAGAATCCTGGCACTGTGTTTGAGTACACGAAGGTGAACGAAAATCATTACTGGTCAGGCGACCAAAATCCTGGTATGGGTTACAATACTTTCGTTGACGTTCGTGATTATCCAAACCTTGATACAGAAAACAGTGAACATCTGATTGATTATGCGCTTTATTATAATTACGCACTAAATATCAGTTGGAATGAGGAATGTGTGCCTGGCAAAGGTTCGGGCATCTTTTTGCACTGCTTTGGACCTTTTAGACCGTATACCGGCGGCTGCGTTGCAATACCTGAGGATAAGATGTTATTTGTTATGAAACACGTTAAAAAAGATTGTGTTGTAATAATTGATTATCTAAAAAATATTTCAGCTGAGACTTATAAGGACTGGAATTTATAAATTCCGCTTACAATTTCGACAAAAATTAGTTGACAAATATCAAAAAGCAATTTAAAATATACAATATATATAAAACATATCGAAAAAATAGGTGATTCGACAGCGGAAGCCTACAAGTTTATTAAAAGTGGACTTGTCGAGGCTTTTTATTATTTACCAATTGAAAAGAGGTGTCCGATGAAAAAGTTGCAGGTTGGCGAAATTCCTAATTTTGTTATGGATTTTATCATTGATGAGATAAAAGAGATTCGCAGCGGTGAAATAATTTTTACCGCTCAAGACGGCTATTTGATGAATGTTGAAATAAACAGCCGCCGCAGAATTGCCGATTGGTCAGATGAATTGCCCAGAATCAGTAATGACATTTGTGAAAATCTTAAAAGTCGAATTTGCAGAGAGTTTAAAATGTTGATTTACGGCAGATTGGTAATAAAAATTCAAAAAGGTAATATTGTGCAGATTGAGCGTACTGTTCAGCAAAGATTTACCGGTTTGGACGGCGAAGGAATTTGATGTTATGAATATATTTGAAGCAGTTGGAAATACACCATTATTTGAACTACAAAATGTTTATAAATCAGAACGCGGTATTAAAATTTTTGGTAAAGCAGAATTTTTAAATCCGAGTGGTTCAGTTAAAGACAGAGCAGCTAAGTTTATGTTGCAGGACGGCATTAAGAAAGGTTGCCTAAAATCTGGAATGGAAATTCTCGACGCAACAAGCGGCAGCACAGGCATTTCATATTGTATGATGGCGTCGGCGATTGGTTGCAAAGTGACACTCTGTATGCCGGCAAATGTCAGTCAAAATCGCAAAAAAATAATTCGTGCTTATGGCGGTCACATTATTGAGACCAGTCCACTTGAAGGTCCAGAAGGTGCCTTTGATGTTGCTCAGAACTTGATTCACGATAATCCCGATAAATATTTCTATCCTGATCAATACAACAATTCTCAAAATTGGCTCTCTCATTATAACACGACGGCACCGGAAATTTGGCAACAAACACTCGGAAAAATCACACACTTTGTCTCTGGAACAGGTACCAGCGGCACTTTCGTTGGTACAGTCAAAAAATTGAAAACGCTAAACAATAAAATCTCAGCCGTCTTAATGCAACCAGATTCACCCTTTCACGGTCTTGAAGGTCTTCGTCACATCTCAACGGCACGTCACAAAGGCTTCTTTGATGAAAGTTTAGCTGATATCGAAATTCCAGTAGAAACAGAAATTGCTTACGAAATGGTCAGACGACTTGCTCGTGAAGAAGGTCTTCTGGTCGGTATAAGCGCGGCAGCAAATGTTATCGCTTCGATTAAACTTGCCAAATCTGCACCGGACAACTCAGTAATAGTAACCATTTTGTGTGATAATGGTATCAGATATCTTGATGAACCTGTTTGGAACATTTAAATTAAATGAGGTGAATTATATGGCAGTGACAGTATTAATTCCTACAACACTCAGAAGTTTTACAACAAATAAATCCGAACTCATTTTGAACGGCAGCACAGTTGAAGAAATTCTTAACGAACTGATAAGTGAATATGAAGATGTTCGCAAAGCAATATTTGATAACGATAAAAAATTACGCTCATTTGTCAATGTCTTTGTTGACGGACAGAATATTAAAGAGCTTGACGGATTTCAAACCAAAGTTCGAGACGGCGCAGAGATTATGTTGATACCTGCTATTGCCGGCGGCGCAGTCACCGATTCTATCATTGATAATGAAGGCGACAAAGAGAAATTGTCTAACGATGAAATTAATAGATACAGTCGACACCTTTTGCTAAAAGAAATAGGACTCAAAGGTCAGCGCAAATTGAAAGCTGCTAAAGCTCTTATCGTCGGAGTCGGCGGTCTCGGCACACCTTTAGCTCAATACCTCGCGGCAGCAGGTGTCGGCACTATTGGTCTCGTTGATTTTGATGAAGTTGAGGCCTCTAATTTACAACGTCAAGTAATTCATCGTACCCGCGATGTAGGTCGTCCAAAGGTTATGTCGGCAAAGGACGCAATTAAAAATATCAATCCGCTGGTTAAAGTTGAAACTTACAATTTGCAATTAAATTCACAAAATGCACTTGACTTAATAAGCAAATACGATGTTGTTGCTGATGCGACAGACAATTACAAGAGCCGCTATCTAATTAATGATGCTTGTGTTCTTCTTGGTAAACCTGATGTTTTTGGCGCAATGTACCAATTTGAAGGTCAAAGTTCGGTTTACTATGCTAAGGAAGGTGCTTGTTACCGCTGTGTCTATCCTTCGCCACCGCCACCAGGCTTAGTTCCGACTTGTGCTCAAGGTGGTGTTGTTGGTGTCTTGCCAGGAATTATAGGAACAATCCAGGCTAATGAAATTATTAAATTGATCGTCGGAGGAGGAGCACCGCTGATTAATCGACTCTTGGTCTTTGATGCTTGGAAGATGAAATTTCGCGAATTGAAAATCTCTAAGAATGAGGACTGCCCAATTTGCGGCAAACATCCGACCATAACTTCTCTTGAGGATTACGATTATGATGAGTTCTGCGGTCTGAAGGTTGATGAGGAAGAAGAGCCGATTGAGTCTATGCCTGCGCAGGAATTGAAACGGAGACTGGATTCTGATGAACCTGTTACCATAATTGACATCAGAGAACCTCATGAGCGTGCAATCGTTAAGTTTCCGGCAACTAAAATTATTCCTATTGGCCAGCTTGCACGTCGACAAGATGAACTTGATCCTAAAATTGATACAGTATTTATCTGCAAAGAAGGAAAGCGCAGCATTTTGGCTATAAGAACTCTCAGAGAAGCCGGATATAAAGGCAATATGTACAATCTCAAAGATGGTATCAACGACTGGGCAAAGAATGTTGATCGCTCTTTGCCACAATATTGATATATAATCCAATCATTTCAGAAAGAAGGAATTAATTATGGCTGAAGAAACTAAAATTAACGCATTGGGTGCAAAAGCCGCATATAATCTTGCGGATATCAACAAAACTCGCCCACAATACCGCTCAATTACTCCGCGCTGGTTGACCAAGCTGCTTGAGTTCAAGGGCCTTGAATCCGGTATTTACCGCGTAAATAGAGTCGTTGAGGGTGATACTCCTCTCGATGTCTTGTGCTCTTCCGAGAAAAAATCTGATATCATTCCTCAAGGTTATGTCGAATATCAACTGAAACCGCGTGAATACATTCTCAATTCAATTTCAACCATTATCAACATCAATACCACCATTCAAGACGTTTTCAGCTCGCCTTATGATCAAGCTCAAGAACAATTAAATCTTGCAATCGAAAGTCTCAGAGAACGACAGGAAAGTCAACTTATCAACAATGATGACTATGGCCTTCTCAAGAACATTGCTGACAGCCAACGTATTCGTCCACGCAATGAGGCACCGACACCAGACGATCTTGACGAACTCATTACAAAGGTCTGGAAAGAACCATCATTCTTCCTCGCTCACCCAAGAGCAATCGCAGCTTTT
>JAFUTM010000167.1 GCA_017484235.1 Selenomonadaceae bacterium | reverse complement strand
TTCTAAACCGCGTTATCTTCACACTGCTTATCAACTCAGAGAGTCAAATGAAACCGGTGATATACACGCCTTTTTCCTGTCATTTGACATTGATGCTTATCGTCGAACCAACGAATCTATGACGGAGTTAATTGAACGCGACAATCTAACTGGACTTTATAATCGTGGCACAGCAGTTTCAATGATTAGAAACTATCTTGACGCTGCCGAAGGCCGCCGAGCTGCGCTGGTTATTCTCGATTTGGATAATTTTAAACAGATTAACGACCGATTCGGGCACGACTGCGGCGATGAAATCATTAAAGACGCAGCTTTTAGAATGAAGTATACTTTTAAAAAGCACGGACTTATCGCAAGAATTGGCGGCGACGAGTATCTTGCATTTTTACGTGATATTAGCACTGATGAAGTTGATAAAATTCTTAATGATTTTAGTAAGAGTCACAAGTCAATTAACTACTATGGACAGCACATTTCTTACACAATGTCAATTGGTTATGCGATTTATCCAGATCACGGAGTGGAGTATCAGCATTTATATCAAAACGCTGATATGGCACTTTATTCTGTCAAGATGAGTGGTCGTGCCAATTATAATTTGTTTTCACCACTTATGGAAAATATCAATCGTAATCAGCTTGGCTTTAGTATTAGTCAAATTTCTGAGGGTATGCCTGGCGGTTTTCTCATTTACCGTGACAATGAATCACAGGAAATCCTTTATGCCAACAGAAGACTTATGGAAATTTACGAATGTGATTCTTTAGAAGAATTTCGAGATTTTACTGGAAACAGTTTCAGAGGCTGCGTATTATCTGAAGATTGGGAAATCGTTCAGTCAACAATTAATGAACAGCTTCACGTTTCTTCTGGTTACGATTACGTTCAATATAGGGCACGCACGGCTAAGGGCCGAATCCGTATGATTGAAGACTTTGGACGACTCGTTCACTCACCTGACGACGGCGATATATTTTATGTATTTATAATTGACCTTGAAGATAAAGGAAAGATATATAACAACCTGATTAGAAATCATCAAAATAAATAATCCCCCTATGCCGCTTGTGGTTTTTGAGATAAAGTTTTATAATATGTTTTAATTGCTTCTAAACTTAAAAATTAAACTGGAGATGATTTAAATGTGTGCAGAATGCGGCTGCGGCGAAAACAACGGAAATACTCGTCTGCAATTTACCGCCAAAGGTTATAATGACGACAACGCAAAATCAATTGAAAAAACTTTGCTTGGACTGCCAGGCGTCTTATACGTTCATATTCATACGCACGACGGCGAAACGACAATTGATTACAATCCAACTAAAACCAAATTGATGGATATTTTAAATGTATTTAATCAAAATAGTGTCGAAGCAGCAATTTAATAATTAATTGTCAATTAGCAATGCAGAATGTGAAATTAACTTTGCCAATAAGCAATTTCCATTCTGCATTTTGTATTTCGTAAAAAAAAAATTTAAAAAAATTTAAATTTACTATTGCAATATAAAATAAAAGTGCTATTATATATCCATAATAAGTTTTTGATAACTTTGTAAGTTACAAAAAGCACAAACTTTTAAATTTTTAATTAGGTATTTGAAAATTTTCAATTATGTGAAGTATAAACTCACAAGTGATTTTTTTCACAATGTTTTTAGGAGGAATTATTAATTATGTCAAATGGAAGACCAAAAATTGTAATCGTTGGCGGCGG
>JAFUTM010000166.1 GCA_017484235.1 Selenomonadaceae bacterium | reverse complement strand
TTAGGAATTGACAATTGACAATTAAAAATATTTATAATTCAACATTCCTAATTTCTCATTCCTAATTGAAAAAATTCCTCATTCCACATTCCTAATTAGATTAATTGCAAATAACACATAATAAAAAACGGCAAGACTCTGAAGTAAAGGAGCCTTGCCATTTTTAATTTGATAATTGCTTACATTATATTAAAAAAATCCTTCGAAGTTTCATCTTCCACAACCTCAATAGCAACATTAAGGCGCCGGAACTCCGCCTTGAGCTTCTTGACGAGCACGTGAACAATCGGCACTTCCGTTGCAAAATGCCCAGCGTCAACAACGTGGATTTTGTTGTCGAAAGCCGCCTGCGCCTCGTGATATTTAACGTCACCAGTCACAAAGGCGTCGGCACCTAAGAACTTAGCCTTTAAAATAAACTCACTGCCGGCACCACCGCATATACCAACCTTGCTGATTAAGAAGTCGCCGGCGTTGATGAGGCGAATATTATTAACCTTGAGAGACTTTTTGACGTGGAAGGCAAATTCTTTAGCCGACATCTCTCTTTGGAGTTTGCCTATCCGTCCAAGCGAAAGCTCTTCATCAAACGTTTTGACCTCGACCAGCCCAAGCTTCTCAGCAAGCACATCATTGACACCGCCAACTGCACTGTCTAAATTAGTATGTGCGGCAAAGACGGCAATATCATTTTTTAACAGACTGCGAATTTTGCTGCCGAGCGGCAGGTCCGTACGCACGTGTTTAATTGGACGAAAAATCATCGGGTGGTGAGTTACAATCATCTGTGCCTTTATTTCAACAGCGCGATTAATTATATCGTCGCTGATGTCGAGACAAACTAAAATCTTATTAATCTCCATATGTGGATCGCCGACTAAGAGACCAGGATTGTCCCAGTCTTCGGCTAAATGCTTCGGCGCAATCCGATTCATCGCGTCGCATACAGTCTGTACATTCGCTTTACTCATAGTAAAACACCTCACTAATTAAGGATTTTTAACATTAGCCGTAGCAATTTCAAGCATCTGAACGGTTAATATATGATTTTTACTGATTAAATCGTAGACCGCGTCCTCACTGAGTACACCGCGCTTTAAATCTTCAGGCAGGTTGCCGGCCTCGTCAGAGTCGAAGTCTCGCAGCCACTCATCGCCGTTGTAATAATCCAGAAGCTCGTGATACTTTCCGCGCAGTTCAGAATAAGTGTCCAGCGCATCCGACAATTTATTTACAACTTCGTTGGCTTCGTCTAAAATTTCCTCCATATGTTTAATACGTTCAACTTGATTCATCTAAACTAACTCCCCAATCTTAAAGACTAATGATGAATTAGGAATTAGGAATTAGGAATTAGGAATTATTATTTTATTCCTCATTTCTCATTCATCATTCCTCATTCCTAATTAAATATATTTTGTCCTATGTAAAACGCAATAACTCCTAGTATGGTGCTGAGTGCCGCATACATTATCGCAGTAAATAAGAAACCACGATCTAACAGCCCGCCCATTTCCAGCGCGAAAGTTGAAAACGTAGTAAATCCGCCGCATATTCCAACCTTTATAAACAAGACAATCCGCGCATCAAGCGTTGGATTCTTCGCCGCCAAAGCAGCAATGACACCAATTAACAGTGCACCGACAACATTTATTATAAAAGTCTTAATTGGAAATCCATTCTCAAACGTAAGAGGCAGCAGACCAATTAAATACCTGGCGACTGAACCGATAAAGCCACCGACGCCAACATATAAACACTCAGTCATCATTAACCACCTGCTGTTGATTATAAAATCTAACCGGCAGCACATCAGATTTATGCTCACCAATTATCTTCTCCATCCAGACCATATCATACCAGCGATTGAATTTATGCCCGCA
>JAFUTM010000165.1 GCA_017484235.1 Selenomonadaceae bacterium | reverse complement strand
GACATTATACAGATTGTTGGCAGCTTGGAGGACGTTGACCTCAACAGTCTCAATAATGTCAATACGGCAGGCTTCACGTTGAAGATGAACAGCGGCGGTAGCTTGACGGTTTCCGGCACTGACCTCGACAAGGTGACACTCAGGATCGGTAATACCAGCTGGAAGCTCAACAGCGAGGGTACCGCCTTCACCAGGAAAGATTAATTATCAATCATAAAATAGAAACTAATTGGATTAGTTGACTGAGGTTGCAAAAGTTTTATTTACTTGCTTTTTGCAGCCTCTTTCATTACTAAAATCGTTACAAGCTGACTTTTTGTTGACATTTCCGCTGTCAGTTGATATTATAAAACCTCCTGATGTAGTTTTTTATATTCTACAACAAGAGGCTTTTTTCAGTATCCATTTTAGGATAGCAGAGCAATGCTGCCCAGTTTTTTTATATTTATTTTAATTTCTAACAACTCTTGAGGGCTTGGTCGAGATCCCAAAGTATATCATCAATGTGTTCTGTACCAATCGACAGACGAATCGTTGAAGGTGTAATTCCTGATTCCAGCAATTCTTTCTCTGTCATTTGTGAATGAGTTGTAGACGCTGGGTGAATGACAAGTGACTTGACATCAGCGACATTGGCAAGCAACGAAAAAATCTTCAAATTGTCAATAAATTTCTGTGCTGTTTCTGCATCGCCTTTGATTTCAAAGGTAAAGATTGAAATTCCACCATTGGGCAGATATTTCTTATAAAGTTCGTGATCAGGATGATCTTTGAGGGCAGGGTGATTGACCTTTGAAACCTTTTTATGTTTAGAGAGGAAATCCACGACTTTCAGTGCATTTTCGATGTGTCTTTCAACCCTCAATGATAGTGTTTCAGTGCCTTGCAGAAGAAGGAAAGCATTGAATGGTGAAATTGCTGCGCCGGTGTCACGAAGGAGAATGGCACGAATATAAGTAACGAATGCCGCTGCGCCAAGCGCCTTGTAAAAACTTACACCGTGATAACTCGGGTTAGGCTCAACAAGCCAAGGAAATCTACCGGATTTTTCCCAATCAAATTTGCCGCTCTCAACGATAATACCGCCAAGAGTAGTTCCGTGTCCACCAATAAACTTGGTAGCCGAGTGAATTATGATGTCAGCTCCATACTCAATCGGACGAATTTGATAAGGTGTTGCAAAAGTATTATCAATAACAAGCGGTATATTGTGCTTGTGGGCTATATCTGCTACAGCCTGAATGTCAATGAGGTTTGCATTGGGATTGCCAACGCTCTCGATGAAGATAAATTGAGTATTATCCTTGATAGCCTTCTCAAATACTTGAACGTCTTCAGTTGGATCAACAAAGGTTGTCGTAACGCCATAAAGTGGAAGTGTATGTTCAAAGTAGTTGTAAGTACCACCATAAATAGTCGTTGCTGCGACAACGTGTTGACCTGCATGTGCCAATGCTTGAGCTACATAAGCCACAGCTGCTGCACCTGAAGCGAGTGCCAAACCTGCGGATCCACCTTCGAGAGCAGCAATTCTATCTTCCAAAACACCTTGAGTTGGATTAGTCAAACGACCATAAATATTTCCGGCATCACGAAGTCCAAATCTATCAGCCGCGTGTTTTGAATTGTGAAATACATAAGATGTAGTTTGATAAATTGGCACTGCTCTGGCATCTGTTACAGGATCAGCTTGTTCTTGTCCGACGTGCAATTGAAGTGTTTCAAATTTATATTTACGTTCACTCATAAGAATAACCTCCAAAACATATATAATTGATATGAATGTATTATATTACTTCATTTCATCGATGTCAATATTTTTATTTTTTATTTTGAACTTATGACGATCAGCAAATACATTCATTATACCTTTAATATCCGTACAAATTTCTAAATTTATATCTAAAGTTATGATTTTCTCACCTGGTTCAGCCTCAGCTAATACTTCACCCCAAGGATCAATAATTGCAGAATATCCAAAACTATTAGCAGCTACAATAAAAATCTGATTTTCTATTGCCCTTGCTCTCGTTAAAATTTGCCAATGCTTCAAACGTTTCAAAGGCCAAGCTGCCGGAAGAAATAATATAGATATATCATTCAATGAGACTGCCCTTATTAATTCGGGAAATCTAATATCATAACATACAGCAATACTAACTTTCGTGTCATCTATATCAAAAATTGGAATTTCGTTTCCGGCTTTAAATACCTCATTTTCTCCTGACATTGAAAAAAGATGAATTTTATCATATTCAGCTATTAGGTCACCTTGACGATTGACAGCAAAACATCTATTATAAAAACTATCATCAGCCTGAATAATGACTGTTCCTCCAATTATATTGATATGGTATTTATTTGCAAGTTTAGCTAGGAAATTACGTGTCTTGTCGCCATTTTGATCGGAGAATTTTTCTAATGGCTTAGGATAAAAACCTGTTGACCACAATTCTGGCATTGACACTCCGCACGGCTAAAGCCGGCGGATTCTTGCTTCAATGAACACAGCCTTTGCCACAGGCGGCTAAGTTTTAG
>JAFUTM010000164.1 GCA_017484235.1 Selenomonadaceae bacterium | reverse complement strand
CAGTGTAATAATTGCGTCGGCTATGCCCTGCCCACGCCTCAAATTTACAACTAAATAGGCAAGTGCAATGCCGACGAAAAAGGTAATAAACGTAGATATAACTGCTGTCTTTAAGGTTACAATAAATGGGCTAAGTTCCATAATTACTTCTCCAGCAGCATCAATTTATCCAGTGAAAAGTGAAGGTATACTTCAGGCGACTGGATTGACTTCCACGTTTTTTTATCTACTTCCCAGCGAATGAGTTTTGCGTTAGTGCCTTTTCGCCTCACCATAATCAAATAGGAAAACGTATCCTCAATGACATTTACCACTTCCATTAAAAAGGTGTTCTCGCCCTCAGTCGACCTATACTCAATAAACCGCGCACGAAAACCGACGTATTTAATTAGGAATGAGGAATTGGGAATGGTGAATTGAAGATTCCACTCTTCGGCGTAAATATGATTATTGTCTTTGAGGCGGGCTTTTGATATGTTCTTGCAGCCTGTCAGCAAGGTTGCGGCTAAAGTCTTAGGATTGCTGAACAATTCGTGCTTATTGCCGGCTGCCTCTATCGTGCCACGACTCATCACCGCCACTCGGTCAGACAACCTAAACACTTCGCCGCGCTCGTGTGACACTAAGACGGCTGAGTTTTCGTAAGCGTGAAACAATTCCGCCATTTCCAACTCCAACTGCCACTTTAAATAGCTGTCAAGGGCACTGAACGGCTCGTCTAATAATAATAATTCTGCATTTGAAGAGAGTATTCGGGCGAACGCAACACGCTGCTGCTGACCGCCGGACAATTGTGCCGGATATGAATTTTCAAGTCCGCTCAGTTGAAAGCGCTTGATATTTTTATTTAATTTATCGCGCTTCTCATCATTAGAGCCAACTGCGGAGAATAAAATATTTTCAGCAACGGTCATATTCGGAAATAGGGCGTAATTTTGGAAAAGGTAGCCAACGTGACGCTTTTGAGGCTTTAAGTTAATGCGTTTTTCGCTGTCAAACAAAGTCCTGCCGTTTAAAATTATCTGCCCTTCGTCCGGCGTTTCGATACCGGCGATACACTTTAAGGTCATACTTTTACCGCAGCCGGAGCCGCCAAGCAGTGCAAGGACTTCATTTTTAACTATGAAATTTACATTTAAATAAAAGTCGCGCAGTCTTTTTCTAATATCGACAATGAGTTCCATTATTTTACAACGAAGCCGTATTTTTCAAATGCGGCTTTTGCTTTATCCGTTTTGACAAATTCCAAAAACTTTTTAGCGTCGTCCATATGTTTGCTGGACTTTATAATCGCGACCGGATAAATGACCGGTTTGTGTGAGTCGGCAGGAGCTACGGCAATGACTTTGACTTTGTCGCCGGCAACTGCCGCGTCCGTAGCGTAAACAACGCCACAGTCAGCGTCACCGGATTCAACCCAGCTCAGTACTTGACGGACATCAGAACCATAAACTGCCTTAGCTTTCACCGCGTCCAAAATGCCAAGTTTAGTTAAAATTTCTTCAGAGTATTGACCGACCGGCACGCCTTTAGGCTCGCCGAGTGCGACGTGCTGAACATCGTCGCGAGTTAGGTCCTCAAAGCTTGTGAGGCTTTTGCCGCCCTCTGCCGGCTCAATCAAGACAACCTCATTAATGAGTAAATCCGTGCGCGTACCTTCTGCAAGGTTGCCGGACTTTTCGAGAGCGTCCATCTGCTTTTGCGCGGCACTGAAAAAGAGATCTGCTTCGCCGCCGTTTTCGATTGCCTGTTGAAGTGCGCCGCTGGAACCAAAATTGAATACTAATTTAATATTTGGATTGTCTTTTTCAAAGTCAGCGGCCAGTTCCTTCATAACGTCAGTCAGACTTGCCGCCGCTGCAATGTGCAGTTCAACCGGCTCAGTATTTTTATCAACAGATTTATAGGATTCATTATCAGCGGAACCACCGCCGCAGCCCGTCATAAGCAGCATTGATGAAGAAAGTGCCAACGCCAATATTTTTTTCAACTTCATAATAAATACCTCCAATAAACAATGCTTAATTCGTAATTCACAATGCATAATGATTTTAATTATTAATTTTAATTGGTTTCATTACGCATTACGAATTAAGCATTACGCATTAAAAATACTCAGGCTCACAACATTCTATGTTTTAGATACTTTCGCTCGGCCAGCATT
>JAFUTM010000163.1 GCA_017484235.1 Selenomonadaceae bacterium | reverse complement strand
GGCTCGACCAACAAGGCACACTGGAAAGTCATTCACGACGCAAAGCCGGATATTTACATTATTGGACGCAGCGGACTCTTCAGCTTAACGGATAACATCGAAACTTCCTGGCAGCAGATGATTAACGAATTTGAAGAAACAACCGGCGAACAATTTGCTTGATCTGAAAAAAATTAAATGCAGAAAAGAGACACGATCCAAAGATAAATTTTAGTCGCTGTCTCTTTTTTGCAAAATACAAAAGGGAGGAGGGAATATCTTGAGTAAAAATCCTCATAAACAAAAAATTATTTCTTACCTGATTCGTCATCGCGAATTTATTAAAGCGGAAGAACTGGCACGAATTTTGGGTTTATCTTCAAAAACAATTTATAGGGCGATTCAAAGTATAAATGATGAATTCGGTTCAACGTTAATTATTTCTGAACGTGGCAAAGGAATAAAGCTGGACTATGATAAATATATACATTCGGTTGAAGATGTAGAAGTACGCAGATTTATTTCCGACTATTCGCCCATTGAGCGGCGCAATAAAATCCTTGAAAAATTGTTACTTGCAGCTCCGCAGAAGAGACGAATACGTGATTTATTTGAACCGTTTTATATCGGCGAATCTACAATCTTTAACGATGAAAAATTGATGGATACTTTTTTAAGCCCATTTGACTTGCAACTTGTACGTTCCGACGGTTATCTGAACATTAGCGGCAGTGAAAAAAATATTCGCAAGGCTTTGGCAGCATTGATTGAAAGTAAGAAAATCGAAGATTTGACACAATTTGTTTCGTCGCCTCAATTTTCAAATTCTCAAGACGTAAATTTTGTTCGTCGGCAAATTGAGTATATTGAACGACAGTTACAATCGGATATTCCTTATCCGTACAACGTGAATCTATTTTCGCATTTCTATATTTTAATTAATCGCTTTCGTACTTCTCAGAAAAGAGCGGAACTTAACGAACATTTAACTGAAGCTGAACTGCACGAAATGCAAGCCGATCCACTGGAGTTTGGTCTTTGTCAAGCAGTTATAAAAAATGCCGAATCTTATCTTGTATGCAAGCTGCCAGAGATTGAAGTTTATTTTTTGTATCAATATTTAATTTCTTCGCTACTTGATATAAATTTAACGAAAGAAAAATCCAATTTCTCAGATAAAGTCAACCACATTACGAAAGATTTAATCACGGGCTTTGAAGCCAGGTACAATGGGTATTTAAACACGTTTGGACTTTATGAGAGGCTCGCCAGTCACGTTAAGCCGATGTTGAATCGTGAGAAAAATGGAATTGTTAAAAAAAATGCTCTGCCTGGACAAATTCAACACGAGTATGGAGCATTTTTCAAATACTCTGCCGAAACTGTGAAGGACGTTTCAAAAAAATACAATCTATTCTAAAACGTTGAATTAATCATTTCGACGGTCCGTATCAAAGAATCAGAAGATGTACCAGTAATTGTAGTAAGCGCAATGTTTAATAATGAAGATCAAAAGAATGTAGAAGACAAATTAAAGGAGTTACGTTATGTCTGAAAAGAAATTTTTGATTGATGTTGAATTGGATATGGATGCTGCGGATAAGGGTGATTTTTTTGGAAAAACGGCTGATTTGCTGATGAGAAAAAATATCGGCACAGACAAGCAAAAAATAGTTGACGGTTTTTTTGAACGTGAAGAAATTGGTGGAACCTTAAATTATCCTGGTTTGGCAATTCCTCATACAACGGGTAATTTCATAAAACTAGACACGATTCTTTTTGTTCGCACTAAAGATGCCATTCAAAATTGGCAAGACGAGTATCCTGCTCAGAATTTTATTTGTCTTTGCCTTACCGATAAGCCGCTTAAAGAAACTTTGAAACATATCGAAAAGTTGATGCACGCTTCATTAACACCGGCAGGAGAAAAAATTTTTTTATATGGCAGCCTTGAACAGCTAAAAGATATCTTCTTCAATCCTTAAATTGACTAATACTATTTATACAGGATCAACGTTTCATCAATATGGATTATCAAGGATTCACGACATTGATTGGCTTACCGGACAAAAACGCACTCACGTTGTCAACGGCAATATCCATAAGGCGTTGACGCGATTCCTTAGGTGCCCATGAGATGTGCGGAGTAATAATACAATTCTTCGCTCCGAGCAATGGATTGTCACTCTTAATTGGCTCAGTGGAAACTACATCAAGGCCGGCAGCGTATACCTTACCACTGTCCAGTGCGTCGCGTAAATCCTGTTCGACAATCAATGGACCGCGACTATTATTAATAATAATAACGCCGTCCTTCATTTTTGCAATATTTTCTTTGTTGATGATTCCCTGCGTCGAAGGAAACAGCGGACAGTGCAGCGCGATAACATCAGATTGATTGAACAGTTCATCAAGCTCAACAAATTTTGTTCCGTCAAGCTCGGTGCCGACCTCTCTCATTGCATCGAAAGCTATCACCGTCATACCGAGTGCCTTTGATAATTTACCGGTCGTTTGACCAATGCGGCCATAACCAATTATGCCCATAGTTTTTCCGGCAAGTTCAATCAGTGGATAGTCCCAAAAACACCAATCCTCGTTATTTTCCCAACGTCCACTTTTTACGGCTTTGTTGTGGTGTCCAACGTGGTGGCAGATTTCCAGCAGAAGGGCAATTGCAAATTGAGCTACTGCCGTTGTTCCGTAAGTTGGAATGTTGCAGACTGGAATGTTTTTGCTTTTAGCCGTTTCAACGTCAACAACATTATAACCGGTTGCCAGTACGCCAATGTATTTGATGCTTCTGCAGGCGTCAAATACATTTTTAGTTATTGGCGTCTTATTTGTAATGACAATCTCAGCATCACCAATGCGCTCAATAATTTCAGCTTCGTCTACAAGTGATGTACGATCGTAGATGATACATTCGCCGAGATTTTTTAATTTATCCCAGCTCAAATCACCTGGATTAAGAGTATAACCGTCCAAAATAACAATTTTCATAATGATACCTCCATAAGATAATAAAATATTCTATCTCAAAACATTAATATATGCAAGTACTATTTTAGAATTATTCTAAAGTAATACAATAGGATTTCTTGACCAATTTAAAATAAATGTTATAATTATTATTAATTTTTAGCAATAGAATAGGGTGATTCATTATGGACAAGGTATCATTAAAACCAATTAACGATATGTCAGTAGTTCAACAAGTTATAGACCGCTTAACAAATGCAATGATAAACAAAGAGTTAAGACCAGGTGATAAGTTACCACCGGAAATGGAACTTGCCGCTATGCTTGGAGTAGGGCGCAATTCTGTACGAGAGGCAATTAAGGTTTTGACTTCATTCGGTGTTTTGGAAACTAGACGACCTGAAGGCACTTTCGTGACCAACGGCTCTTCGGATAGAATGATAGAACCACTACTTTACGGTATAATTCTAGATCAAACGGATTCACTTAATGCTCTTAAAGAGCTTCGCGAACTAATTGATTTAGGAATTTTAAAATTAGCAATTCAGAAAGCAACTAAACAAGATATGGAATTGCTCTCGAAGCGACTCCTTCAACTGAAGGAAAAATTGAAAACTGCCGACGTAGAGGCGATATTTGAAGCAGATGACAATTTTCACGAAGCCATATCAGAAGCGGCGCACAATTCATTGTCAGCTAAAATTGCCACACTTGTAAGGAAACTGACAAGTGAAATCCGATTACGCACCATTCGCAATATGATAAATTTGGGCAAAATAAGTGAAATGGAACGTGCTCATCAAGTTTTGTTTGATATGATAAAAGATAAAAATTCAGGAAATACCGGCGAAAATAGAGAACTTGTAGTGGATGGATATTTTTATCAATACGATATTTTAAAATGAAATAGTTACTAAATTTAGGGCAGCATCTAAGCTGCCTATTTTTTTTGCAAAATTTTAAAAATGATATTGACAAATTAATTTTTTTATGGTATATATGTAGTATAGTCACATTGTCCTACAATCCTATATTAAGAAATGAGGTGAAATTATGAAAACGAGTTTAAAGTCCTTGTTGATCTTGGTAATGATGATGACAGTAACATTAACGATGTCCGGCTGCGGCGAAGACTCTCAGCAAGGCGAACGTAAAGAAGGTGATTACCAAAAAATTAAACTCGTTATGACGGTCAATGGTACAAATATCGCGACTGATACGAGAATGGCGATGAAATTCGCTGAGCTTGTCGCTGAGGAGAGCAATGGAAATATTACAATTGATGTATTTCCAAATGACCAGTTAGCCGGCGGCAACGCATCAAAGGGCATTGAGATGATTGCCGATGGCGCGGTTGACCTTGCGGCTTATGCAGCAGGTGTTATGGCGGTTATGGACGAGCATCTGTTAATTGCAACCATTCCTTGGACCTTCAACAATTATCAAGATGCCAGGAAGATCATTGACTCAACCGGCGGTCAATACTACGCCAAAATTCTTGAGACGCAGGGAATAACCTACATTGGCTCGTGCCACAATGGTTTTCGTCAGATTACCAACGGCAAGCACGCAGTCAAAACTCCTGATGATGTTGCCGGTTTAAAAATTCGTGTACCTGGCGGCGAAGTTTACTTCAAATTCTGGCGTGCATTTAACGCCGATCCGGTTGCAATGAGCTGGAGTGAAGCATTTACTGCAATCCAGCAGGGCACAATCGACGGTCAGGAAAATGGCTTCAGCGTCACCAACTCCGCTAAAGTCAACGAAATTCAAAAGTATATGACCGTCTGGAATTACACGTATGAGAATTATTTATTCGTTGCAAACACTGAAATTTTTAACAGCCTTGAACCTCAAACTCAAGATTTAATTCGTCGTAAAGCACTTGAGGCCTGTGAATGGGGACGTCAGCTCGTCGAAAATGATGAGGAAAATCTCCGCAAGAAGTTTGAAGAAGGCGGTATGGAAGTTACCATCCTCACACCTGAGCAGTTGAAACCATTCCAAGACAAGGTACAAGGCGTTCGTAAAGAGCTTATGCTGAAGTATGGCAAAGAAGCCTGTGAAGCGTTCCAAATGGATTATCCAGAAAGTTGAGGTGCTATGAACTATGAAAGCTACGCTCGGTAAAATTGAAGACATCATTTGTGCAATAGCCCTCGCTTTTATGACGGTGTTGACATTTACAAATGTCGTTGCACGCTATGTGTTTAGTGCATCGTTCTCATTTTCTGAAGAGATCACAACTTACCTGTTCGTTTTGCTTAGCTTAATCGGCTCGGCAAGCGCAGCAAGACGCAAAGCTCATCTTGGATTCACGGCGATTATTGACTTAATGCCGTTTGGCGTTAAGAAGGCAATTTCGACCTGCAGTTATCTGTTGGCATTCCTCTTCTCGTCAGCGTTATTTTACTACGGAATCAATATGGTAATGAGTCAAATGCGGCGCGGCCAGGTTACAGCCGGTATGCAGTGGCCGGAATGGATTTTCGGAGCATTTGTTCCTCTCGGTGCATTCTTTATCGCAGTTGAATTTCTCTTCCTGTTACTCGATACAATCACAAGCAAAGAAGGTGACGCAAAATGATAGGTCCTGCGATATTTTTAAGTTTTGCCGTACTGCTTTTAGTTGGCACACCGATTGCAATCTGTCTGGGCACCTCAAGTGTCTTGGGTATGCTGATTGACGGTTCCGGCAAGCCGATTGAAGCGATTATGACAACACTGCCGCGTATCTTCTCATCAGCAACAAGTAAATTCGTTCTGCTGGCGGTGCCGTTCTTCATCTTGGGCGGCAACGTTATGGAGAAGGCAGGTATATCTGAGCGTCTCATCAACTTTGCTCAGAGCTGCGTTGGTCATTTAAGAGGCGGATTGATTGTTGTTATGGTCTCAGTTGCCTGTTTCTTTGCAGCAATCTCCGGCTCCGGTCCTGCGACGGTCGCAGCACTCGGTATGATTCTGATTCCGGCTATGGTCAACGTCGGTTATCCACCAGCATTTGCAGCGGCACTTATGGCGGCAGCAGGCGCAACGGGCATCGTCATACCGCCGTCAATCACCTTCGTTGTCTACGGTTCAGTTGCTGATACTTCAATCGGCAAATTGTTCCTGGCAGGTATCAATCCTGGTCTGTTAATCGGTTTAGCGTTGATTATCGTTTCGATCTGGACGACTCGTAATATGGATATTGAACTTTTGCCGAAAGCGACGGCAGCTGAACGTTGGAAATCCTTTAAAGATGCATTTTGGGGATTATTGATGCCGTTAATCATCTTAGGCGGTATTTACGGCGGTATTTTCACACCGACCGAAGCGGCAGCAGCGTCTGCAGTTTACGGATTGTTCGTCGGATTCTTCATCTACAAGACGCTTAAACTCAAAGATTTATATGAAATTTTTGTCAACTCAACAACGACCACTGCGGTTGTTATGTTCATCACAGCTACGGCAAGTTTGTTCGCCTACATATTGACAAGAGCGAGACTGGACCTTGCAATCAGCAACGGTTTAACGGAAATAACCGGCGGTAATTACATAATGTTCCTGCTCATTGCCAACATAATTTTCCTGATTGCCGGCTGCTTTATGGACGCAACAAGCGCAGTTTTGATATTCACGCCGCTATTCCTGCCGGTTGCATTGTCACTCGGCATTGATCCAATCCACTTCGGCGCGGTAATGGTTCTTAACCTGTCAATCGGCCTTGTCACACCGCCTGTCGGTATAAACCTATTTGTCGGTTGCGGCATAGCAAATATCACACTCAAGGATATATCAGTCGCCGTGATACCACTTATTATCGCGTGTCTGATAGTCCTGCTTGCAGTAACGTACATTCCATTCATCTCGTTGATGTTTGTTTAGTAATTATTATGGAGGTGTTTATTAGTAAAAATCACTTGCGAATTGAGAGATGAAAATAACATTTAGTATATTTTTAATTAAAGTTTAAAAATTTGTGAGGTGTAAAACATGAAAAAAAGTGTTAAGGAACTCAAAGAAATTGCGAAAGACTTGCGCAAGAAGGCTGTCACTATGATTTACGAGGCGCAGTCCGGTCATCCAGGCGGCTCACTCTCAGCTGCCGACTTCGTTACGGCGTGCTACTTCTATGATATGAATGTCGATCCGAAGAATCCGAAATGGGAAGACAGAGATCGCTTCGTTCTCAGTAAAGGTCACGTTTGCCCGATTCAATACGCGGCACTTGGTACGCTCGGCTTTTTCCCAGAGGAGACACTCCACACACTCCGTAAGGAAGGTTCACCTCTGCAAGGTCACCCAAATATGCATTGTCCTGGTATTGATATTCCAACTGGCTCACTCGGTCAAGGTCTGGCCTGCGCGGTTGGTATGGCAATTGCCGGCAAATTAGACGGCAAAAAGTATCGCGTCTTCAGCGTTCTTGGTGACGGTGAATGTCAGGAAGGTGAGATTTGGGAAGCTGCCAACACCGCGCACAAATACGAGCTTGACAATCTGATTATCTTCGTCGACAATAACAACCTTCAGATTGACGGCACCACAGATGAAGTTATGCCTAATATTGATCTCGGCAAGAAATTTGAGGCTTTCGGCTTTGACGTTTACAACATTAATGGTCACGATATGGCGGAAATCGTCCGCACACTTGACACTATTAAGATGCGTCACGATCACAAGCCGAAGTGCATAATCGGTCAGACCGTCAAGGGCAAAGGCGTTTCCTATATGGAAAACATTGCGGCCTGGCACGGCAATGCTCCTAACAAAGAACAATACGAACAGGCTATGAAAGACCTTGAGTCAGACATTTAATTAATTTAATGCAATCGGGTAATAAATTGTAAATCTAAAATAAGTTATGAGGTGAATTATATGGAAAAGAAAGCAACCAGAAACGGTTTCGGAGAAGAGATCGTCGCTCTCGGCAAAGAAAATAAAAACATTATCGTCGTTGACGTTGACATTGCGAAATCCTGTAAAACGGACACCTTCGCCAAAACTCTTCCAGATCAGCACATCAATGTCGGTATCGCTGAGCAGAACGCAGCCGGCGTGGCGGCAGGTATGGCGACCTGCGGCAAAATTCCATTCGTTGTGACGTATGCGGTCTTTGGCTCACTCCGTATGTGTGAAATGATTCGTCAGGAAGTCGCGTATCCAAATCTCAATGTCAAAATTGCCTGTTCACACGGCGGCGTCACACCGGCTAACGACGGTGCAAGTCATCAAGCCATTGAGGATATGGGTGTTTTGCGTACGATTCCAAATATGACGGTTGTTATGCCTGCTGATTACTGGGCGGCCAAAAAACTCGTACGTGCGGCAGCTGAGTATAATGGTCCGGTGTTTCTCCGCTTTACTCGTGACAACATTCCTATTATTTACGATGAAAATGTACAATTTGAACTTGGCAAGGCTCATCTCGTGCAAGACGGCAAAGACGTTGCGATTATTGCAAATGGCGACACTGTCTGCATTGCACTTGAAGCCGCAAAAGAACTTGCCAAAGACGGCATTAATGCAAGAATCGTTGATATGCACACGATTAAGCCGCTTGATGTTGACTGCGTGAAAAATTGCGTTGAAACTATCGGCAAGATTGTCACGGTTGAGGATCACAATATTCTCAATGGTCTTGGTTCTGCGGTTTGCGAAGTTGCGGCGGAACTCGGCAAGGGCAAAGTTAAACGTATTGGCATTCAAGACCGCTTCGGTGAGTCTGCGCCTTATGAAAGACTGCTGGCAAAGAACGGCATCACCGTCGAAGGCGTTGTTAAAGCCGCTAAAGATTTACAATAATAATTGAAGTAAATTACGAAGTGGGCGCATTTGCAGTTTATTTGGTCATTTAATGCAATGAGTCCACCTTATTAAAAAATTCATTATATAATTGGAGGTAGTTTTCAATGTTTGATTTTAAAGATCAGGTTGTTATCGTCACTGGTTCCGGCTCGGCTCGTGGTATCGGTCGCGGAATCGCCAATATGTTCGCTGAAGCGGGCGCAACAGTCATCATCGCTGATATGAACGAGGAAGGCTGCAAAAATACCGTCGCCGAAATTAAAGCGGCTGGCTATAAAGCCGACGGCTTCGTTCTCAATATCGCAGACGAAAATTCCGTCAATGCTTTTGTTAAAAACGTTAAAGATAAGTATGGCAAAATTGATGTCCTTGTCAACAATGCGGGCATCACTCAGCGCATCACCGTTCAGGATATGAGCCTTGACGATATGAAGCGCGTCTTCAATGTCAATATGTTTGGCACCTTCCTTATCACAAAGGCTGTCGTCGAAGTAATGAAAGAGGCTAAGTACGGCCGTATCGTCAGCTTATCTTCAGTGTCCGCTAAACGCGGCGGCGGTGTCTTTGGTGGTGCTCATTATTCCGCATCAAAGGCAGCACTTTTAGGATTTTCCAAGAATCTGGCTCGTGAGGTTGCCGAATATGGCATCACTGTCAACTGCGTATGTCCTGGCGCAATCAATACTGATATTCGCAAGAATATGAACGGCACGGAAGAAGACGACAGAAAACTTGCCCAAGATATTCCAATGAAACGTATCGGCGAAGTATTCGAGGTCGCGGGTCCTATAGTGTTCCTTGCGTCAAAAGAGGCAGGTTACATCACCGGCGAAGACATCGACATTAACGGCGGCTCACACATGGACTAATTAGGAATGTTGAATTAGGAATGAGGAATTGGAGAGCGATTTTTATTCATAATTCATAATTTCTCATTCCTCATTATTATAAGACCGCTTGATATAATATCCTTGATATGATATAATGCTTGATAAATAAATAGGTGGAGTCTGTTCAAAGGATTCCACCTATTTTTATATCAGGAGGTGTTGTAATGGAAATTGCAGCAGGTATAATTTTTGTCGTGATGTATGCGGTGATTGTCTCGGAAAAAATCCATAGAACGGTGGCCGCAATGATTGGTGCCGTATTGATGATGCTGCTTGGCATAATCGGTCAGGAAGTGGCAATTCATCACATTGATTTTAACACTCTCGGTCTTTTAACCGGAATGATGATCTTAGTCGGTGTCACAAGTCACACAGGATTATTTGATTTCGTTGCAATCTGGGCAGCAAAGAAAGCAAACGCTGAACCCAAGAAAATCTTAACTTATCTCGGTATTATTACGGCAGTATTCTCAGCATTTTTAGACAACGTAACGACAGTTTTATTAATGGTGCCGGTCACATTTAGTATTACAAAGCAGCTTGAATTAAATCCAATGCCGTTTTTACTGACGCAGATTATGGCGTCGAATATCGGCGGCACGGCAACACTCATCGGCGATCCGCCTAACATTATGATTGGTTCTGCTGTAAAGGAATTGACGTTTATTGCGTTTATTGAAAACCTTGCGCCGCTTGTAATAATTGAAATGGCGATAGTAATATTTATTTTTGAGCACATTTATAAAAAAGAATTGTCAACGAGACCGGAACTCCAGGCAGAATTAATGAAGCGCGACGAATATGCTTCACTCAAAGATAAAAAATTATTGAATAAAGCCTTGTTTGTTTTAGGCTTGACGATTTTAGGATTCTTTACACATCAAATTCATCACGTTGAATCGTCACTTATGGCGTTGACCGGCGGCTTTTTGTTGTTACTGCTGGCAGGCGGCGGTCATCATCTCGTTGAGGAAACAATGAAGTCAAAAGTTGAGTGGGCAACAATATTTTTCTTCATTGGATTGTTTATCGCAGTCGGCGGATTAATCGAAGTTGGAATAATTGGAGAGCTGGCACGCAAGGCAGTTGAAATAACTGGTGGCGATGTAACGGCAACCTCACTTTTAGTCTTATGGCTCAGTGCAATCGTATCGTCGGTGCTCGATAACATACCGTTTGTCGCAACTATGATACCACTGATACAGGATATGGGCGCAATGGGCGTGAGCAACCTGGAGCCGATTTGGTGGTCATTAGCGTTGGGCGCGTGCTTAGGCGGCAACGGCACATTGGTCGGCGCATCGGCAAACTTAATTGTTGCCGGTCTTGCGGCTGAACGCGGAGTCCGAATCACATTTATAGACTATTTTAAAGTCGGCTTTCCGATAATGATTTTTACTATTATACTGTCGACAATCTATGTTTATGTGAGGTATTTACTAATTTAATTGGAGAGTGATTAATGTGAATAAAGATTACTCAAACAATTTTGAAAATATAATCGACGAATATCGCAGCAGAGGTTTTCATTTTATACATTTGAAAACTCATAATCAGCGCGATCTGTTCTTCATTCTTGATGATAGTTATTATCTGACTTATCGTGACGACAAGAAGGAAATTGCCTTGAGCCTTCCTATCAATCCGAAAGACAAGTCACACGATAAAATCTATCATTACAACACGAATAATCGAAGCATTGATGAATGGTACGATAAAGTTAAAGAACTCTACAATACTATGACGGATAAAAATTTTTATGATGAGCCGGACTTTTACGACATTCAAATGAATTATCTTAACGAGGAAGAAAAAGTTCCGCTTAAAGATTTTTTGGCGGTAATTCCAAAAACTAAATATAAAGTGATTGCTAATTACATAATCTTTGATGAAATCGGCTCTGGCTTCGATAAAGTCAAGAGGAAGTATCACATCGAAGAAAGCGGCATTACACCACTGATTCGTTACTGGCTCAATGAAGAAGAAATGGCTTCCTTTAATTACGAATTGCGCGATCCGGTTAAGTCATTGGCGGTAAACTTCAACGACATTGAAGAAATCGTTCCGGCGCATACCAACGTCAGATTTGTTTTTGACAATGGCTCTGTAGAAGTACTGAAAAGTATTTTAAACAGACGCAACGAAAGCAAATAATAATCAATTAAATAACGGAAAACAAATAAAGTGCCTTGTTAATCGACAAAGCACTTTTATTTTATTTTAATGAGCGGATATATTACTTTTTACTGTTTGAATAGATATTGTTACTATTTTGATGCAGCTTCGTGTAATCAGTTGTTAATGTTGTAATGTCAATAGTCTGCATCTCATTAGATGTTGTCGTATCAATCAATGAATCGATATCACTATTAACAAACTTATCATCATTTGCAAACCAGTAATCAGTGTCGATAAAGTTACGTTCTTCAAAAGATGACGACTTACTGTATTTTTTATTTGATATAACTTCGCCATCATAATCAATAAACGTAATCTTCTTGTTTTTACCGTTCTTAACTGTCAATGTTCCTTCATCAATATTAAAGATGACGTTTTTACCACTAATGGTGACCGAATCAATTGACGACCTAATTTGAATTTTATCTTGTCCAGATTTATAATCGGTAATTAAATCATTTCCGTCACCATTATAAATAAATAAATCCTTACCAGCACCACCTGTCAGTGTATCGTTATCATAACTTCCAGCAAGAGTATCATTGCCTTTGCCGCCATTTATTTTGTCGTCACCAAAGCCACCATAAAGAATATCGTTGCCATTGTTTCCATTAATGACGTCATTGCCGTTACCACCAGTAATATCATCACTTTTCTTGCCGCCTTTAATGGTATTGCCATTATCATTACCGTATATATAACTATTTTTGTTATACTTAGAAGCGTTGACTGTTTTAATTGAAGATGCATATTCAGATAAATAAATTTCACCATCAGCAAATTTTTTACCAACAGTTAATACTGTCTTTGCAGAATTATACGTTAAGCCAGTTGGAAGTTTAGTTGATGAGCTGCCGCCTTGCGTGTCGTTGCCGCCTACTATTGTTGTCGTAGATAAATTGGTGTTATAATCAATAAAAGTCAACTGTTTACCGACACCATTTTTAATTGTTAAGGTTTTATTATCATTATTATTAAAGCTCAATATAACATCAGAGCCATTTATTACACTTTTAGTAATGTTGGTATTTATCTGAATTGTATCTTCATTCGGCGTGTAATCGGTAATTACATCATTACTATACCAATAAGAAAAGACATCAGAACCTTTACCGCCGGTCAGTGTGTTATTACCAGATATACCGTCATTAAGTGTATCATTCCCTTTTCCACCAATTATAT
>JAFUTM010000162.1 GCA_017484235.1 Selenomonadaceae bacterium | reverse complement strand
TTTTTATTGCCGGAAGAATACTTAATGCCATCATACTCAGCTTGTACACCTTTGCCAAAGATTGCTTTAAAATTGTTCATCGACAGCGGTGTAATTTGTTTATCATTGGCAAATGAGATAATCGCTTTAGCTAAAGGGTGCTCACTTCCAGATTCAAGACCAGCTGCAATTTGTATAAATCTTTGAGGATCAAAATTCTTATCTGGAGTTTCCACAACAAAAACATTAGTGACTTGCGGCTTGCCGGTAGTTAAAGTGCCGGTTTTATCTATCACGACAGTATCAATCAAATGAGCAGTTTCCAGTGCTTCGCCTGACTTAATTAAGATGCCATTCTCAGCACCTTTACCAGTGCCGACCATTATGGCAACAGGTGTAGCCAATCCAAGAGCACAAGGACAGCTTATTACTAAAATCGAAATGGCAATAGAAAAGGCAAACTCAACGGTCGAGCCCATTGCTAGCCATACGCCGCCAACTGCAATCGCAATTGCAATAACAGCAGGAACAAACACACCAGCTATTTTATCAGCCAACTTCGCAATAGGAGCTTTTGACGCACTGGCCTCTTCAACCAGTTCGATAATCTTACTGATAGTGGTATCGCCGCCAACTTTGTCGGCACGAAAATGAATGACACCATTTAAATTTATTGTTCCACTTGTCACTTTATCGCCAGTTGTTTTATTGACAGGTATTGATTCACCAGTTATCGCCGACTCGTCAATACTTGTCGTGCCGTTGATAATCACGCCGTCAGCTGCAATTGACTCACCAGGTCGGACTATGACTTCATCGCCAACGACTAAGTCAGATGCATCAATTGTAACTTCAATATCATTACGAATAACTGATGCCTGTTTCGGCGCAAGAGTCATTAATTTTTCAACAGCTTGAGAGGTTTTGCCTTTTGCACGCGCTTCTAAATATTTACCAACGGTGATTAAAGTTACAATCATACCTGCTGATTCAAAATATAAATTGCGGCTGTATTCCTCGACTATCGCCAATTCATTGTGACCGAGACCGTAGCCAATTCTAAACAGTGCAAAGGCACCGAACATAGCTGCTGCCATTGATCCAAGTCCAACAAGTGAATCCATATTTGGTGCGCCTTGAAACAATGTTTTAAAACCATTAACATAATATTTTCGGTTTAAATACATAATGGGTAGCACCAATAAAAATTGTGAAAATGCAAAGGTCACTGCGTTCTCGGAGCCGTGAAAAATTGCCTTAAACCACTCGGGCACTGGCAGTCCGAACAACTCAAATAACATATGGTGCATCGCGATATACATTGTCGGTATTAAAAATATTATTGACCATTTCAGTCGGAATCGCATATTTTTAATTTCATCTTCAACAGTCGTTGTTTTCACAGGTACAGCTGTATTTTTACTTAGTTTATTACTTTTCAATGAAGCACCATAGCCGGCGTCGACAACGGCTTTAATAATTTGTGAACTCGTAATCATTGAGTCATCGTATTTTACCTGCATAGAATTGGTCAACAGATTCACACTAACATTATCAGCACCGACAATTTTTGCAACTGCTTTTTCGACTCGCGCACTGCACGCTGAACAACTCATTCCGGTTACATTGTAATTTTCTTTTATCATCTCAATTTACTCACTTCCACTTCGTTAAATAAATCCGGCAATAATTATGATAATCATTATAATTATACACAATTAGCATAATATCGTCAATCAATTAAAATTTTAAGAGTAATATTGACAATATGGAGTATATATATTATCCTAAACATACTACAATTATATGAATTGAGATGATAAATGTGATTCAGCTTAGTCATATTGAAAAAACTTACGACAGTCCTTCTGGTCCGGTTAAAGCACTCAAAGGAATAAATCTTAACATTGGGCGCGGCGAAATTTTCGGTATAATTGGACTCAGCGGTGCCGGTAAATCTACACTCGTCCGTTGTATCAATATGCTTGAACGTCCAACGAGCGGCAAAGTTGTCGTCGACGGCAAAGATTTAACGTCTATGAATGACAGCCAGCTTCGTGAGGCACGAAAAAGTATTGGTATGATTTTTCAGCACTTTAATTTACTGTCGTCTGCAACGGTCTATGATAATGTAGCATTTCCGTTGCGACTTGCTGACGTAAGTGAAGATACGATCAAACAAAAAGTTGAGCCGCTGCTTAAGTTGGTTGGACTCTCTGATAAGTCGCAGCAGTATCCTTCACAACTTAGCGGCGGTCAAAAACAGCGTGTTGGCATAGCGCGGGCATTAGCGAGTGATCCAAAAGTTTTACTCTGTGATGAAGCAACTTCAGCACTCGATCCACAAACTACGAAATCCATTTTGGAATTAATCAAAGATGTTAATCAAAAGTTATCATTGACGGTGGTTGTAATAACGCACGAAATGCAGGTTATTAAAGACATCTGCGATAAAGTGGCAGTAATTTCAAATGGCGTCATTGCGGAACAGGGCACAGTTGTCGATGTGTTCACTAATCCACAGCAGCCGATTACAAAAGAATTTATCAGTGTACTTTTATCGAATGAACTGCCGGCAGCATTTCGCGGCAATAAAATTCACGATGAAGAAATACCAGGCAGCTTTTTATTGTTACGTCTTACATTTTTAGGTGATAGTGCAGATAATCCAGTTATAGCTGAAATGATACGCGAAGCCGAAGGCGTTGATGTTACATTGCTTTTTGGAAATTTAGATCAGATTCACGGAATACCTTTTGGCAGAATGATAATTGGCCTTGCCGGTGCA
>JAFUTM010000161.1 GCA_017484235.1 Selenomonadaceae bacterium | reverse complement strand
TTTATTGTTATGATGGACGACAAGGATTGGGAATTATTTAAAAAGAAACTGGATCAAAAGACAGGAATAGATTTACAGCTTTATAAAGAGCCGCAAATGAAACGCCGTATTGGTAATTTGGTGGTACGCGCGGAAATGGATTCTTTTGTAGCATATTTTGATAAAGTCTCTAAAAACAAAGATGATTTTGCTGAGTTTATCGAATATCTGACAATCAACGTGTCCGAGTTTTTCCGCAATCCAGACAAATTTGATAAAATCGAAAAAGAAATTATACCTTACCTTATGAAAAGCTCGCCGAAACTCAGTATTTGGAGTGCTGGCTGTTCAATCGGTGCGGAGCCGTATTCGCTGTCTATAATTATGAAAGAACTCACGCCAAATGTTCGTCATAGAATTTTAGCAACAGATCTGGATATTGATATTCTTGCCAAAGCCAAAAAAGGCGTCTATACTGACAATGAAATCAAATCAATGAGACCTGATCGCAGGACTAAATATTTTACAAAGACACCGGATGGAAAGTTTGCTGTTAAACCGGAAATTAAATCTGCCGTTGAATTTAAACGCCACAACCTGTTAAAAGATAAATTTGAAAAAGGCTTCGACTTGATTCTTTGCCGCAACGTTGTTATTTATTTCACGGAAGAAGCCAAAGATCAGCTTTATCTGCACTTCTTTGAGTCCTTAAAACCAGGTGGACTGTTGTTTGTTGGTGCTACAGAGGCAATTTTGAATTTCCGCAAACTCGGTTATACGAGTTATCAGCCATTCTTCTATCAAAAACCGGTTAAATAAATCGGAGGATATGACGATGTATGCAAATGAACAGATAGAGACGATGAACCGTGAGGATTTAAAATCATTGCAATTGGAACGTCTCAAAAAAACAGTTGAATGGGCATACGAAAAAAGTGCTTACTATAATCAAGTGTTCAGAAGGCGG
The DNA here is from genome assembly GCA_017484235.1 of Selenomonadaceae bacterium. Taxonomy (GTDB): domain Bacteria; phylum Bacillota; class Negativicutes; order Selenomonadales; family Selenomonadaceae; genus Quinella. The sequence goes on along the minus strand of JAFUTM010000161.1, from coordinate 4,978 downwards.
AAAATTAAACCTGACAATATTAAGACCTTGAAAGACATTCAAAATTTGCCGTTTGTAAATATCGCTTCATTGCACAGGACAGATCCATTGGATATACTTACTCTGCCATTGTCGGGTGTATTGAGATTCAGTCATAACATTGAATCGAGCGGCGAGATTACGAAGCTTTATACTAAAGGCGACGTTCAACAGAATGTGGAAATGATGATTCGTTGTCTCATTGCAGCCGATATAACGAGAGCTTCAACGGTTGGTCTGCAGGGCGATCTGTCTGATAGTAAGTTTTTAGATATATTGTACGCACTGGAGTCAATCGGCGCAACGGTTGTACCTCTTGGCACTGATTATCGTCAATGGCTTAGATTGATTGAACTTGTAAATATGGATACGCTGATTAGTACGCCGCAGCTTATTATGCAGCTGGTAATTCAATTGCAGGCAACAGGCAAAAATATTGTTGACTATCCAATCTCGAAGATTTTATGTATAAATACAAGCAACATACAAAATCCTCTTCAGCAGCATATTCAAGATCGAACGCGATCAACTGTTTATAATTTGTACGCACCGCCGGAATTAGGTTTTGCCGGAATGATTTATCAATGTAATGAACGATCCGGCTTGCACGTTCAAGAAGATTATTATTTAGTAGAACTTTTGCATTTTGACAGTGAAGAAGTTTTGGACGAGAACGACCGAATGGGCGAATTGGTTATAACGACTCTGGCGGCGCAGGCGATGCCGTTGATTCGTTATCGAACAGGACAGGCAGTCCGACGACTGAGCGAGCCTTGCAGTTGTGGCAGAACTTGTATCAGAATTGCAACGCCTTATACTAAAGTTTAATATAATGTGAATTTTATTTTGATTTTTAAATATATTTTCTGGTGTTCATTTTTATGAATGAGTACCAGATATTTATTAATATTGTAAAAAATTAGTTAATGACATTCGTGATCGAGGAGGCGAAACGATGGCAGATAAAAAAGACGATGCTGGTAACAATAAAAAGAAAAAAAGTATAATCGCTTCGCTGGATTTGAAAAACTACAAGGCGAAATATACTGATATTTATGGCAACGGTAAAGCAACCGAAGTGGACTTTGATAATTTTCTTATTGCCGAGCCTGATTCTGCTGCGAAATCTTCTAACAACAAACCGACAACTAAAGTAAGTCAGCCCGTTCAAACAACTCAAATAAATAAACCAAATATTAGACAAAATGACCGTGCAGTTAAAAATACAATCGACAATAATACGAGTTCCGTTGATATACTTTTGAATCAGGGCAATAAAACAAATAACGTTAATGTCGCAGCTAATATTAAATCGGCTAACGCCAATATTAAAACTGCTGCTAATCCAATAACGAGTAGTAGCAATAATGATAGAGTGGCCAATCGTCCTAAGGTTGATACAAATGTGAAATTAAACACCGGTGTTCGAACCAGAAGCAATGTCGGTATTGCAAACAGACCGGCAGCCCGCGTTAAAGATGAAGACTTTGAGAGACGAGTCAACGCTGAAGCCGACAATGATTTTTATGATGATAAAGTTGGCAAAGATATTGGCTCAACGTTTAGGTCTACTGCTTTACAGCGCAACAAAACAGAAGGCGAATACGACGTGGACAGCACAAGTGACGATAATGTTGTTGATGATTATGTCAATGAGATGAAGGAACAACGCGGCAATCGTAAACTTAATTTAAGAAGTCCAGTCAAAGTCAATGTACGATATGAAGTTCCGAGTAAATCGGACGAGCCGGAAATCCACGAAGAACCCAAAGAGCCGCCGCGACGTACGGAGACTTATGGTATAGTAATATCTGCGGTTGCTGTGATTTATGGCATTTCGACTCAAGATAGGGCATTATTATTTTTATCGGTTTCACTTTTGGTTTATTTGTTGCGCTCTAATTTAGCCGCACCGTTTGGTAAGCACAGTCACTCTATTGAGAATCTTTTGCGCGGATTCAGCATTGCATTGTTTTTAGGTGCCATATTTTTTGCCTTTTTCTGATGTACATAATCTGTTGTATGTTTGTGCTTTAATTACATTTTTTAAAGGTTGAACTTCTTTTTGAGCGGGCAAAAAGAAGCAAAAACCCGCCTCACTGAGAGCACATCACGTGCTCTCGCGTTCGGGAAACGCTCACATCACGTTCGCGATTTTTTAGTTTGATATTTTATTAACAGTTTTTGGAGAACTTATTAAAATAGAATAATATGGTTAAAAAAAATACAATATTTGTTTGTCAGGAATGTGGTCATCAATCTTCAAAGTGGCTGGGTAAATGCCCTGGCTGCGGTAAGTGGAATACTTTTGTTGAAGAAACTGTAACGCCTCCTGATGTTCAACAATCCAATAAATACATTGATATATCATCTATGGAGAAGCCGCAGCCGATTGGTGCGGTGGATACGAACGAGCTGCCAAGATTTTCCACCGGTTCAGGTGAGCTTGATCGCGTGCTTGGTGGTGGTATCATTCCGAGTTCGGTTATTTTAATTGCCGGCGATCCTGGTATTGGTAAATCTAGCCTCACTCTTGCCGTCTGTGCCAACGTCGCACGTAATGGCAAGAAAGTTTTTTATGTAACGGGCGAGGAGAGTACGCGCCAAATTAGAATGAGAGCGGATCGTCTCAACGCGCTGGCTGATGAGCTTTATATTTGTGCGGAAACTAACTTTGAGCGTATTGCTGCACATATCAACGACGTTAAGCCGGAGTTTTTAGTTATTGATTCAATTCAAACGATTTACAGGTCCAATATGGAGAGCGCACCAGGCTCCGTTTCACAGATTCGCGAATGTGCGGCTGGTCTTATGCGAATCGCAAAAAGCGATGGCATTGCAACTTTCATAATTGGTCACGTGACGAAAGACGGCAATCTTGCCGGTCCGCGCGTACTTGAGCATATTGTCGATACGGTTTTATTCTTTGAAGGTGAGCGCACGGCCGACCTCAGAGTTTTGCGTGCAATAAAAAATCGTTTCGGCGCAACAAGTGAGATTGGTTTATTTGAGATGCGCGATGTAGGTCTCGTTGATGTTCCTGATGCGTCAAAACTTTTTCTGCCGGATAAAGAAGAAGATATTGGAAGCGTAATAATTCCAACTGTTGAGGGCACAAGACCACTTTTAGTTGAAGTACAAGCCCTCGTTGCTCCAACTCCGTTTATGCCGCCGCGCCGAACCAGTGATTCCGTAGATATTAAACGAATACAGTTGCTTCTTGCCGTACTTGAAAAGCGTGTGCATTTAAGTATTGGTTCCTGCGATGTTTATGTCAAAACTTCGGGCGGCATTAAAATTGTTGAGCCGGCAGCGGACTTGTCGATTTCAGTTGCAATGGCGTCAAGTTTTGCCAACCGTAAACTTTTGCCACATTGTGTTATATTTGGTGAAGTTGGATTATCTGGCGAAGTCAGAGCTGTCAGTAAAGCTCGCCAGCGTGTTGATGAGGCACGGCGAATGGGCTTTACTTCTGTTGTTTTACCAAAAAAGAATTTCGCCGAAGTCAGTAAAAATAATTCTACAATTAATTTGATTCCAGTTGAAAACGTTCGCGACGCCCTTCGTGCTTCAATGCCGAGAGATTAGTTTTTTGTGGAAGTGTTAAATAATGAATAATGCAATAATTACAACTGGACGCAAGAATCAGTCTGAGTCAATAAACCTTGCAAAGATGATGGCGGCTAAACTAAATATACCATTCGTCGAGCGTCGCAATTTTTCAATCAATGCACTTTTGACTAATTATAATGTAAAACAGGTACTTATCGCTAAGCAAAATACATTGCGGCTTTACACTGCTGATGATGAAATTTTCTTTCACCCAAATATGTCGCATCTCCGAATAAAAAATATCCTCAGCGGAAGTGGAGATCGAATGGCTGAGGCTATGAATCTTAAATGTGGTATGAAAGTTTTGGACTGCACGCTTGGACTTGGCGCAGATGCAATCGTCGCAAGTTTTATTGCCGGAGAGAGCGGCTCCGTCACGGCAATTGAGATTAATCCTTGCCTTGCTGCCGTCGTTAATTATGGTCTAAAATACTTTGACGGTGAACGCAAACATATTATAGAGGCGATGCGTCGTATCAAAGTCATCAACGCGGATTATTCTGCATTTTTAAAATCAACGCCGGATAACTCATTTGATGTGGTTTACTTTGATCCAATGTTCCGGCACCCACTTACAAACAGTAACAATTTAAATCCACTTAGACACGTTGCAGATCACCGCGCTGTAACAATTGAAGCAGTGGAACACGCCTGCCGAGTGGCTAAGTCACGTGTCGTGCTCAAAGAAAATGCTCGAAGTCTGGAATTTGCCCGATTGGGTTTCGATACAATTTACGGCGGCAAGTACAGTCCGATTAAATATGGTGTGATTATCGTTAATTAATCAGTCAGTTAAATATATGATTATTGTTTTAATTCTTAACGACAATATTAACCAGCTTTTTAGGCACGGCTATAACTTTGACTATAGTTTTACCGGCAATGAGCTCCTTAGCACGCGGCAATTCAAGTGCCGCTTTTTCCATTGCAGATTTGTCAAGGTCAGCCGCAATTTTTATATGGTCACGAACCTTGCCGTTAATTTGCAATACAATTTCAATCTCATTTTCAACAATCGCCGACTCATCAAACGTAACCCAGCTCTGTTTATGAACACTACCGTCAAAGAAGTGGCTCCAAAGTTCCTCTGTGATATGCGGTACGAATGGTGCCAGCATTTTTAGTAAGGCTTCAACTGACTCACGTGCAAGATTTGGATTAATCGGTTTATTTTGGAACACGTGCATTTCATTTACCAGTTCCATCATCGAACTGATTGCAGTATTAAACGCAAAACGGTCGCGCAGGTCTTCTGTGACTTTCTTAATTGTCTTATGAAGTGCTCGACGAAGATTTTTTTCTTCATCATTAAGTGTATTGACATCATAGGTAACGGAACCGGATTTAA
>JAFUTM010000160.1 GCA_017484235.1 Selenomonadaceae bacterium | reverse complement strand
TCAATATTTCTTACAACCATACCGCCCATAACACGAGAACCAGCTTCAATTTGATTACTTTGGCTGCAAACGAATATTAATGCAACTGCAAATATCATTACAAATCTTTTAACCCCCACAAACACCTCCAACGTATATTAAAAAAGTTAATACTTCCATTATATATATATATATATGCTGTCAAGGCTTTTTAAGTTTTTTGCCAAATAAAAATTTCATTTCGTATGAAATAAATCTTTTTATGTAATGAATTTTATGTTATAATAAACAAAAACAAACAAAGGAAGAACTTAAAATGCAGATGAGACAGAGTACAATTTTAAATATGTTGAGCCGCAAAAAAAGATTAACGGTAACTGAATTAGCAGAGATATTAGACGTATCGGAAGTGACAGTTCGCAAAGATTTGTCACAATTGGAAGACAGAGGTTTACTGAGACGAGAACACGGTTACGCAACAATAGTAAACACTGATGATGTAATGAATCGACTTTCATTTAATTACGATGTGAAACGTAAAATTGCACAAAAAGCACTGACCTCAGTAAGAGATGGCGAAACAATAATGATCGAATCCGGTTCCTGTTGTGCGCTTTTAGCAGAAGAAATTGTTTCAAATAAAAGAGATATAACAATTATAACAAATTCAGTATTTATTGCCACATTCTTAAGACACAAAGTTGGAGCGCGAATTATATTATTGGGTGGCGAGTATCAAAATGAATCGCAAGTGATGATTGGACCGCTTGTCAAAATATGTGCAGTTAATTTCCACGTTGATAAGTTCTTTATAGGAACAGATGGATTTAACGAAGTCGGAGCTATGTCCGGCGACTTGATGAGAGCCGAAGCTGTTCGCAATATGGCAGTAAGCGCAAACAAGACGATAATATTAACAGAATCAAAAAAATTTGTTCAAACAGGAGTAGTGCCATTACTGCCTTATGAACAAATTAATACAATATATACAGATGGAGAAATTGAAGAATCAACGATAAAAAAATTAGAATCACGGAATGTAAACATCATATCGTGTTAATTATTTTTCAACTTTAACACGCAATGAAATATCTTCTTTGTCTTTTGGTGCAGGTTCTTCGGCAATGCCGCCGAAAGGCATTTGAGCAATCAGTGTATAATTTTCCGGCACATTAAAGAGTTTGGCAACCGCTTCATCAATGACAGGATTGTAATGTTGAATATTTGCACCAATATTGAGTTCACGAAGTGCTGTCCAAATTGCAATTTGCAGCATACCATTTGCCTGATTCGCCCAAATTGGAAAGTTAGCAGCGTAAAGAGGAAATTTATCCTGCATGGTAGTAACAACATCATTATCAATAAAGTAAAGAATCGTACCTGCGGCGGATTTAAAACTGTCGATTTTTTCGCGAGCGACCTTACCTCCGAATGCGTCATAAATCTCGTCCCAGAGTTTGTTTTGCTTGTCATTTAAAGCAATGATGACTCTGGCACTTTTCATGTTGAAAGCGTCCGGTACGAGTTCAGTCATTGTTTTAATCGTTTTTATAACCTCATCTTGTGAAACTGGTAAATTTTTGTTGAGTTTGTAATAACTCCTGCGTTTTGCCAATGAATCAGAAATACCCATGAATTTAACCTCCAATCATTTTTAAGCGAACATATTTGTTTCTTGCTTTTAATAATTATATCATTTATAGTTTAATTTGTCACAGTCCGTAATAAAAATTATACATTGAAATTGAATTGACACATTAATTATTCTTTGATAAAATACAACTATGTTATACAATTCTGAATTCTCAATTAAGTAGGAGGAGGCTGTGTTATGGAAATTAAGTATGAGACGACAATTACAGCAGTAGGTAAACTTGCCCGCGAATTTCTGGACAATAATAACAGTTTGATTCTTTTAAATGAGGGTATCCATCCTAATCTGTCTGATATGGTGGTTGAGCATAAGGTATCTGAGCTTGCCGCTGATATTGAAGTTGGTGATAAACTCAAAATCGGCAATACAGATTTTAAAGTTATGAAAGTTGGCGATGTTGCTAACAAAACTATTCGTGAATCTGGACACTGCACAATAGTTGTCAACGCTGACGGCTCTATGCCAGGTCAGATTATCGTCAAGGGTGTTATGCCTCCTCGTCTTAGAATCGGCGATAATATTAAATTTTTCAAAAAGTAAATTTGTTTATATCACATAATAAAAAATCTCCGGCTGAATTAATAGCTGGAGATTTTCAATTTATTTTAGTCCATGATAAATTACTGTCTACTTCTGGTGATTGAAACCGCAGCTGAATCAAACACGCCCACAATAGGAGGAGATGGTTTATAAATGGTGATTTTAACTGTTTCGAGTTTTACAAATCTACTCAGCAGCTTATCAGTAATACTTTCCGCCACAGTCTCAATTAGATTCTTTGGCTCGCCGCTCACAATTGATCTTATCTCGTTAAAAACTTGAACATAATCAACCGTATCTGAAATTTTATCACTTTTACCGGACGGTGCTAAATCCAAACTCAGTTCAGCGTCAACGCGAAAAACTTGGCCGCGCTGCCGTTCTTCTTCACTGCAGCCGTGATGTCCGAAAAATTCCATACCAGTCAACAAAATTTGATCTGCCATACGTCCACCTCTATATTAAAATCATGATTATTTACATTGAAATTTATATCTTATTAATCGACGTTGATTAGTTCATACTGAGGATTGCCCATCTTCTTTTCAGCCATAGCCGAAAGTTGACGCAGACCAACGCGCGATTCGATACGTTCTTTGAGGTCTTTACTGTCACTTGCAGCGTATACTAAATCAACACTTGCTTGGTCAACCGCTAAAATATCCGTTGAAGCACAGATACCAATATCAGCCATCGTCGGTTCAGCCGCAATAACTCCGGCGCAGTCACAGTCAACACTTAAACGACGCATGATGTTAATAAATACAATATGCTTTCCAAAATAATCACAAGTTGCCTTTGCTGAATCCGCCATCAGCTCCATAAAGTATTCTTTCATAGGCCAAACAAGATAATTTTCCGGCACATTATTTGGATCTACACCGTGAACTTGAGCTTTGCCGAGATGACCAGAGGCACAGCCAATTGCGATATTCTTCATTGAGCCGCCGAAGCCGCCCATTGCGTGCCCTTTAAAATGAGTAAGCACTATCAGTGAATCATAATTGACGAGATGAGCACCCATATCCACTTCTTTGAGGTGAAAACCATTACGAACTGGCAGTGCCACCGTCTTTTCATTTTCGTCCATAATATCAACGTCGCAGAACGTCCAGCCGTTGACTTTAAGGGTTTCGCGATGACCTTTAGTATCGTAGCGGTCGCCTTTATAAAGCGTGTTACATTCAACGATTGCACTGTTTGAAATTTGGGCTTGAAATGCTTGCACCATATCACGCGGCAAAATGTTCGGGCCGTGTTTCTCACCGGTATGCAGCTTAATTGCCACTTTTCCATAGATATTTTCATTGATTTTTTTATAGAGTTTAGTTAAATGTTCGGCATCAATTTTTTTCGTAAAATAAACCTTTGCCGCCGTTCCATTATAAGACTCACCGGTAACATTTTTGCTGCCAATCACGGGTGCTTGTTTATTCATAACAAAATACCTCCATTATATAAATATTTGTTGAGTAAGTTCTAAATAAACCTCATTTTTAATTTGTCAGACTTCTAATCGGAGCCGGAATACGGCCGCCGCGAGCGATGAAAGCTTCACTACTCCATTGATTTCTGACCGGAACAATAGGGCAATAGCCTAAAAGCCCGCCGAACTCCACTACGTCGCCAACCTTCTTGCCTGGCACTGGAATAATTCGCACGCCAGTCGTCTTGTTGTTCACCACGCCTATTGCCGCCTCGTCTGCAATGATTCCTGAAATAGAGGCTGCACTTACATCACCAGCAATCGCAATCATATCAAGTCCTACTGAACAAACACACGTCATTGCTTCTAACTTTTCAATTGACAGACTGCCAGTTTTAACCGCAGCAATCATACCTTCATCTTCACTGACCGGAATAAATGCGCCGCTGAATCCTCCAACGTGTGAACTTGCCATTAAGCCGCCCTTTTTAACTGCGTCGTTTAACAGTGCCAATGCCGCCGTTGTGCCAGGAGCACCGCAGCTTTCCAAGCCCATTTCTTCTAATATGCGGGCTACACTGTCGCCGACCTCCGCCGTCGGTGCCAGCGATACATCAACAATTCCAAACGGCACGCCCAATCGTTTAGACGCCTCGCGTGCAACTAATTGGCCGACTCGTGTAATTTTAAATGCGGTTTTCTTTATTGATTCGGCTATCTCGGAAAAGTCCGCGCCCTTTAATTCTTCAAGTACGTGCTTTACTACACCTGGTCCAGAAACGCCGACATTTATAACTTTGTCTGCTTCGCTTAAGCCGTGAAATGCGCCCGCCATAAATGGATTGTCCTGCGGTGCGTTTGCGAATACAACCAATTTAGCACAGCCCAACGCCTGTTGATCTCGTGTAAGCTCTGCCGTCCGTTTAATTATTTCGCCCATTTGCCGTACGCAGTCCATATTTATTCCGGCTTTTGTTGAGGCAAGATTAACGGAGCTGCACACTACATCTGTCGTCGCAAGTGCCTGTGGTATCGACTCAATCAATATTTTGTCGCCATTCGTAAAGCCCTTTTCAACTAATGCAGAAAAGCCGCCTATAAAGTTGACGCCTACCGCTTTCGCCGCTTTGTCAAGTGCTTCCGCCACTGGTACATAACTGTCTGTTTTACAAGAATCTGCCGCTATCGCTATCGGCGTAACAGATATCCTTTTATTGATTATCGGTATTCCATATTCTGATTCGAGGTCTTCGCCCGTCTTCACCAAAAATTCCGCCGACATTGTAATCTTGTCATACACATTTTGACAAAACTGCTTGATGTTTGGGTGGGCACAGTCGCGTAGTGATATGCCCATTGTTATCGTTCGCACATCAAGTTTATTTTCCGTTATCATTCGATTCGTTTCGAGTATATCATCTATTGTTATCAATTTTTCCACCTCATATTGGCATTATTTAGCGTTAATTCCACTAACTGTCTTATTCAACTCGCCATAATCATATATTTTTATAATTTTATTGTCAACATTTTTATAAAAATTTTTGGAGACTTAGAAGCAAACAAAATTTAGAATTAGAATGTTGTTAAAATTAAGTATTGTCAGAAATAAAAATAAATGATAAAATTAAAAAATATAAATTTATACAAGAAGGTGGATTAATGGATATATTTCATCAGTTGATACAACAATTAATCAATGGCGTGTCACTTGGCAGCATTTATGCATTAATCGCGCTTGGTTATACAATGATTTATGGTATAATCAAACTTATTAACTTCGCGCACGGTGATGTATATATGTTCGGCGCGTACATTGGTTTCTTTTGTATATCAATGCTGCACCTGTCAATTATACCGTCGCTTTTAATTTCAATGGCGGTAACGGCTTGTCTCGGTATGCTGGTCGAAAAACTGGCCTATAAACCTCTGCGCCACGCGCCAAGAATCTCAATTTTAATTACGGCAATTGGTGTCTCGTTCTTCCTCGAATACACAACAATGTATTTCGTTACTCCAACGCCGCGCACTTTTCCAGATGTAATTGATAATATATCATTTAATATTGCTGGCTTCATTATTAATGGTCAGCAGCTCCTGATTCTCGGCGTCACATTGATATTAATGGCAATTTTGACTTACATAGTTCAAAAAACTAAGCTTGGAAAAGCAATGCGGGCGGCTTC
>JAFUTM010000159.1 GCA_017484235.1 Selenomonadaceae bacterium | reverse complement strand
CAGTGCAGTTGCGGCGATAAAGGAATTGTCACATTTGCCGATTATCGTTGATCCGAGTCACGGCACCGGACGCTGGCAAATGGTAAAACCTATGGCACGCGCAGCGGTGGCAGCCGGTTGTGACGGTTTAATTATAGAAGTACACCCTAATCCAGAGGTGGCTCTCTCTGACGGCGACCAATCACTTAAGCCGAAGAATTTTGATAGACTAATGAAAGATTTAGCCGCAATTGCAAAAATTATGGGTCGCAGTTTATAACTATAAATAATTTTCTGTAAATGAGATGATTATTATGAACGATAAGATAAATTTGGCAATAATTGGCGTTGGACTTATCGGTGGCTCACTCGGTCTCGTGCTCAAAGATAAACTTGGTGATAAAATATACATTACTGGTCTTTGCCGAACACAGAAATCAATGGATTTAGCTGTCAAATTAGGTGCAGTAGATTTTGCCTCACCGGACGTTAAAACTGTGGTAAGTGAGGCAGATATTATATTTTTGTCGCCACCAGTCTTGCAGATTGTGCCAATGGTAGAAAAGATTTTGCCGTTTTTGAAGCCAGGCGCAATCTTGACCGACGCCGGCAGTACTAAGCAATATATATGGAATCACTTACAAAATATATTGCCGTCGGATATATATTATATAGCAGGGCACCCGATGACCGGACGCGAGATGAGCGGCGTATCTGCAGCTAAAAAGGACCTGTTTAAAAATAAGGCTTATGTGATTGTAAAGGATACCGGCGCACCTGAAGACGCCTATAACAAATTGATGGGCATTTTGAAGCTGACGGAAGCTAACTTTACAACACTAGATATTGCTAAACACGACCGCTGCGCCTCAGTGATAAGCCACGTGCCTCATATCACCGCAGCGGCATTGGTGACACTGTTAAACCGTGCAGGCTCTGATTTAGAGTCGTGCATAAAACTAATTGGCGGCGGCTTTAAAGATACCACGCGAATTGCCTCGTCAAATGCTGATATGTGGGCGGATATTTGTATGACCAATGGCGAGGCGATAAATGACAATCTGCGTGACCTGCAAAGTATTCTCGGTGAGGTCATCAGCGCGATTGAACGCGGCGACCGCCAAGCCATTCACGATTATTTTTCCGCTTCTAAGGCGCGTCGTGACTCTATACTTGAATTTGTTGAAAATAAATTTGATCCAAATTAATAAATACCCTCAGACAAGACAATCAATTGTTCAATCTGAGGGTATTATACTACTATCGAATTTTTTATGAACCAAATGCAAGTTCCTCAATATCTTCAGGGTGTTCTTTAACGTGTTGACGATATTTGCGATACTCATTTTCAAAATTCTTCTCTTCCACAAGGGCAAGCTGCACGGCCAGGAGTGCAACTGAACAAATTCTTGCAATTTCGTGTGAGTCAAAAGTTTCAGTGAGACGAATAACAGCCTGAGCTTCTTCTTCGAGCATATCGTGAGAATCGGTATTAAAACGATTAATGAGCAGCATATCAAACATCTGCTGCTCCAGAGCCGACCATTCAAGACTAATACCTGCATTGCTTCGCGGTGTTCTGTCGTGAAGATTGAAATCGTCACTGAATTCACCTAAGCTTGGCAAGTCGGGAATATATACTTCTTCTTCATCATCAAATTTGCGTCTGTCCTTTAACATAAAACAACAAACCTCCTTTATAAAATAATTGCTCAATTCTATATATTGTAACACTTATATTAGTCTTGTGTCAATGATTAATCTAAACTAACCTAATATGAAATTTTTTTGAAAGAATTGTTAATAATTTTACATATTGCGGATAATGTTGTATAATAAAATATCATTGATATGAGGAGACGTAACTGAGTGCAGAAATTTTTTGTGGCAGTTGGCATTATTTTGATGTTAGCCGGAGTTTTTGGGCTTTCATATACGTGGCACTACGACCATAGAAGTGCCGACAGTTTATCGGATTATGCCAACATAGAATTTAATGTATCGCGTGACGAAGAAGGTCTGGTTGAGGGCGCAGTCTTGTCTATGTGGGACTACCGCTTTGACCACGCTGAACTATTGCCTAAGGCGATTTTATTCACAGACGGCGCTCCTTGGGAAATGAGAGCAATGACCAGGCAGACGCCTCCGCCGCTCAGTGGCAGTCGATTTAGAAGTGAAAATAAATTATTTGTTGAGTTTCCAAAGGCCAGTCTCCAATCAATGTTGAATGCGGAATCCATAAGATTTAGATTTTTTTATAACAATGGTCAGACAATTGATTTACCACTCAGTGACAAAGATTTAGCACTCTGGAAACGCCGCCTCCGCTGGTAATTGATTAAAGGTTCTGAAATTTTGTCCATAAGTAAAGTGGACTAATAAAAATTTGTTTCGCTTGCATTTTAATTTTTTAAACGATAAAATATAAATATGAATTATAGAAACTCCAATGTAAATTTTAGGAGGTTGAGATGTATGAGCGATCAAAAAAGCGGCGTCCAAGAAGCAATGCAGAAGTTTGGGCGTTTTTTAAGTGCAATGGTTATGCCGAATATCGGCGCATTCATTGCTTGGGGATTCATTACGGCACTGTTCATACCGGCAGGCTGGCTGCCAAATGAAACTTT
>JAFUTM010000158.1 GCA_017484235.1 Selenomonadaceae bacterium | reverse complement strand
GCATTGGAAGCTGCCACCGATATTATTGTTGACAAAATAAAGAAAAATATTTAATATATTTGTAGGGTTAATTTTTATATTGATTTTAAGGAGGAAGCAACGTGCGATTAAAAAGTTTTTTATGTGGAATGTTATTATGTTTGACGATTTTTATTTATCACAATTCAGCTAGTGCTTACGGTGCATTTTGGTATGATAAAAATGTTGCAATTACTTCGCTGGGTAAGGCTATGCTCTTTCCGCTCAGTGATGTAAATACTCCTTATCAATACAAAATAAATCCAAATGAGTATTCATTGGAATATAAGGAAAACGACTATTTATTCAAGCAATTCTCTAAAAAAATACAAAAACTAAAATTTTACAGAATGACACCTGGCTTATTTGAGAAGGAACAGATTACCGTTGACAAGTATAGTGATTTGTTAATAGCATTTCCAAATGAACAGGCTCGCGCCGCCGCCGTCTACGATAAAACGGCTGCTGATATGTATTTAGTGCCGGTTTTCAGAGAGAATCGTATACAAACTGATATTTCACCTAGAGCAGAATTCAATGTAACGTTAAAGTCTTGGACTGAAGTTTATAATGCACCTGGTTACTATCATCAAACTTATACCGCAGATGAAAGGGTCTGGAATGAATATCACGTTATACCAGAAACGCCCGTTCATTTGCATATAATGGCACTGCAGTTCACTGCCTATAATGAACACGGCGATAAAATTTTTACTTTTGTCGACAGCCGCAGAGGTTATGGCACAACGGAAGAAGCGCAATTTAAAAATATCGTCAAATACTTTCGTAAAGACTTCAACGAAGTTAAGGGCGGCAAAAAATTTAACGAGCGTGGCACAGCAAATGGCATAAGCATTGGATTTAAAAATATAACTGTTCCGACAAATGTCGGCAATGATGAATACTATCTTAAATCTGCATTTTTTGCAATGAAAGATGAAGCTTTTAAACGTCTCAAAAATATAAGTATCAAATATGATGCTAATGAAGCTGACTCTGCAACTTATTATATTACCGGCGGAATCACAAGTTGTAAACTTAACGCTTATTGGCACGAACCAAGCATAACGATTTCTAACAGTTTAATTAGAACTGAAGAAAGCACGTGGACTGATGAATATGGCAAGTCGCACAAACAAAGAACTAGTTACTATACACAGACGATCAACGATCACCTTGCCGGCTGGACATTTTCTTGGGGCGTTTCTGCTAACCTTAGTCTGGTAGATGCCAGAACAGGTCAGGTAGTTATTTCTCGCAGTTATTCTGATTCTGATGATAAACTGATGGATTGTTACCGTCACGTTTTCAAAAATTTTTATGGTGATGTAAACAAATTCTTAAAACGCAATAAATAATTAGTTTAGGACGGTTTTATATTAATGATAAAAGAAGTTATAGTGGTTGAGGGCAAGATGGACGTTGCCGCGATTAATAATTCGGTTGAGGCTGATTGTATAATAACCGGTGGTTTTACTCTCAGTCGGCACACTTTAAATGATATTGAACAGGCATATAAACGGCGCGGAATTATTATTTTGACTGATCCAGATTCAGCTGGCGAGCGCATACGAAAGTTTTTAACTAAAAGATTTCCAAACGCCAAGCACGCTTTTGTACCAAAAATCGATGCAACGGCGAATGATGATATTGGAATTGAGCAGGCAAGTCCTGAAGCAATCCGCACCGCGCTCAGTAAAGTCAGAACCGTGACATTTGAACCAAAGATAATTTTTACAAATTTTGATTTAATAAACAACGGATTGAATGGCAGTCCAGATGCCGCTGAACGGCGAATGAAACTCGGTGCCGTACTCGGTATAGGTTTTGCCAACGCTAAAAATTTTTTAAAGCGGCTAAATCATTATGGCGTCACGCGTGAAGAATTTGATAACGCCATATCTTCTCAATTCGCTAAATAATTTTATATTCATCTTAATCACGGCACGGATACTCCGACCTCTAAGGTCGGGGAGGAAGTGCCGCAAAACACCTCCTTGACTTAAATTTTAAATTGAGTATAATAAAAATGTGAGTCGGACTAAGACACTCGAAGTCGATTCTTTAGTTGGTCAAGCTGTATTCACTTCGTACGGCAGATGAGTCAAACGAAGTTGAATTGCCGGACCAAACAAAATTTCGTTGGTCAAAGTGCTCAGCGCAGATAGACTTTGGAAAACCCTATAAAAATAACTTACTTGGGCTATTAACTCAGGTCAAAACTGGAGATGTCAGCCCCCGACGATGTCTG
>JAFUTM010000157.1 GCA_017484235.1 Selenomonadaceae bacterium | reverse complement strand
AAATTCATTAAAAACACTTTCCGCCGCATTTTGCAATTTAGTTTCCACTTTATAATATCGAGTTATATCGGCTTGGTTCATTGCCATATTCGACACGCCAACAATTGTTATTGAAAGCAAAAACATCATAAATATTGCAGTTAATGATATAAAGCCGCGTTCGTTCATCATTGGTGACCTCGAATAAAAACTTCAGTTGATAATTTTATTTTGTGCCCGCTGCCTCTGCTTTTAGCTTCTATTGTGAATTTCCATAATTTGTCAGATATTTTAACAAATTTAAAATCTGTAACGGTTGTTTTTGATAAATCATCGTCACCAGTTATCGGAGAACTCTCACCATTTAAATATATTTTTCCATCTTTTCGTTTATACCAAGGTTTATATCCGTCATCGACTTCTTTTATTCCTTCTGTAAAAGAAGGCATCTCGTGATGTTTGAAATGAATTTGATTTTCCATAATGTATACATCATAAGCAATTCTGGCATCATCTACGATACGCAACATAGCCGACTGCATTTCCTGCTGCAGTATGAAATCTGCGATTAAAAATTTACATTGCTGCCAGGTATTTATGAATAAACTGCTCATTGTCCAAAGTAAAAGCAATATCAGCGGCAGTCCAACCACCAATTCCAACAATACAAAGCCGTTTTCATTGAGAGGAATTTTGATTTTTAAGCCATATGTCTTTCGTAATAGTTTCACTGTCATCACTTAGAAAATCATTGATATACCATTTAACTGTTATAGTAACTCGGCGGGCGTTGCCATTATTTATGGATTCAAGGTTAGATTGCGAAATTTCAAATTTAACTGATCCGTCTATTCCAAAACAATCGTCATAATTTAAATCGGTGTCAGTCAAAAAGATTTGTTCAGGTGCTGGAAATTGATTATTTATATCAATATAATTTTCAATCTCAGACATCTGTGCATTGGCAATGTGTATCGCCGCCGTTTGGATTGCAGAACTTTGATTGCTTTTTATTGCCGTTTTAAGTCCATTAACGATCATCATCGCCGTGAAGGATACCACCAACGCAATTATTATTACTTCAATAAATATAAAACCTTTGTTGTTTAACATAATTCGGACTTACAAAAAAACCTCTTAAGCTAGAATTATATCTGGCAAAAGAGGTTTTCAATTTATTCATAAAACTATCTTCTACGCATCGAAGCAAGTTGATTGAATCGATTTTCACGCCCTTTAGACGCGTCCATACGATAGACGTACGCCATAACCTCCGCTATAGCCTTATATAACTCCGGCGGAATTTCGCGATCAATTTCAAGTGCCATAAGCATATTAACCAGCGTTTTATTTTGATATACCGGAATCGTACTTTTTTGAGCCGCTGCCAAAATATGTTCAGCAACGTGGCCGCGACCTTTTGCTATAACTTTTGGGGCTTTATCCGTCATAGAGTTGTATTTTAAAGCTACAGCCTTTTTATCTGGAACTTGTTCGTATTCAGTTTCCGAATTCGGCGCTCGTCCATTATCCATAATCAATTCCTCATATTCTTTAGTGTCTTCCTTAACATATTATATTACTTATAACTTTGCACGTCAATAGCAATATGAAAAAAATATGAATATTTAATCATTTTTCAGTGATTTTGCATAGTGAAATCAGCGTTCTGCATTTTTTCACCGACACTGCCGATTCTGACCTCACCAACATTTAGTGACGTTTCTTCCAGCGTCTTCTTTATGTTCGGAATATAAGTTCTAAATTCTCTGGCGACGGAACGTTCGGAGAAATAAAACCGCATATCAAGCTGATTATTTTCGTACATACGGAAAGTTAATTCGACCGCACCAATATTATCGGTCAAAATACAAATGCGAAGCCAGGTTTCTTTTTTGTCATCGCCAGTATCTTTGTCGCGTTCGTTTTCATCATAAACGTGCAGATAAGTTGGATAAGAGCTATCGTTATCGCCGACATAAAGCGGCATCATCATTTGGAATGAACGATTATTTTGTACTTGCGAGGAAGCATTGTCTCCGCCCATCGCGTGTTTCATGGCGTTGGCAAACTCAGCAACGTCGCGGCCAGCACGCTTAAATGCCCGCGCAGAAAGTTTTGAAGTTAAACCGGCCATATCGCAAAGCTGCATAAATGCCCACAGTCTCGGTAAATCCGGCAGCTTTTGCTGTATCGCCGCTTGTTGAACGGTAACTGGAATATTTTGCTGGCACAGACGAAGAAGATTTTGTAAATGACGTGCTTCGCCTTCATTCATCATACTCTGTTTATTGTTGACAAATTCTTGTAACACTGCCGTATCGCGCGGAGTGAGATTTAATTTTTGATCTTTCATTAAAAGTTGTGCCAGATTCTTCATTGTCTCCATAGTTTGTGGTGTATTTTGCATTGGCTGCCTCAACAAAAATGTTTTTGCCGCCTGTAAATCTGACTTTAATTGCTGCTGTTTAGATAAAAAGTCTCCATTTTGTGATAGCCGACTTTGCTGTGCCTGTTGAAATTGTTGAAATTGTTGCTGCTGTGCTTGCAAATCTGAGTTTGGTGCATTTTGCTGCATTTGCTGAGATTGTTGACCTTGAGGCATCTGCTGATTATTCTGTAAAGGCTGCTGGAACTGCTGACCTTGTGACTGATTCATTTGCTGAGGCTGTTGATTATTCTGCATTTGCGGTTGATTCTGCTGCATTTGCTGTGGCTGTGTACCCTGCTGACCTTGCGGCATCTGCTGATTATTCTGTAAAGGCTGCTGGAATTGTTGACCTTGCGGCTGATTCATTTGTTGAGGCTGTTGAGTATTTT
>JAFUTM010000156.1 GCA_017484235.1 Selenomonadaceae bacterium | reverse complement strand
TGAATAAATGGAACCTGGATTTGTCCTGCTAGTTGCAAAAAAACAATTAACTCAGCATAGGAGAACGTGTTGTTTTGTATTCCGTATATTCCCCAAACAAAAATGACGATATAACTAATATTCAAAGCACCATCTATTAGAGACATAACTAAAACATTTAATTTTGTGACGGCTATAATCTTTTCATACAGAGTGTTTTGAAGTGTTTTTAGCCGATTCCAAATGAAAGAGGTTTTTTCCAAAGTAACAATTAATTCGTGATGTTGAAGATGTTCTTGCATAAACTGGTGTGCTTTGCTGTCAGCGGTTCTTATTTCTTTGGAAAGCGGCAATAATTTCTTTGCATATGATTGTCCAAACATTATATTGACGAGCATAATCAAAAGTATCATTAATGTTAAAGCAGGATCGATCGAAGCGAGATAAATGCAAGTAGCTATGAGTTGAAGAAAAGCATACAGTAGTTCGGGAATTGTTCCTATTAAGCAATTAGAAACGCTAAAAACATCTATCGTCAGCCTACTTAATGAATCGCCCGAATGTACTCTTTCGTTGTAAGAAACGCCGCCAGAGAATAATTCTTTAAAAAATTTCAAAGAAAGCTCATTATTCATTAACGAAGTTTGTTTCTCTCGCAAATAAGATTTAAATTCTGAGCAAAATATATTGCAGCCCTTGATTGTCGTCAATGAAATTACCAACCACAAGAAAGAAAATTTTTCACCGTTCTCGACGGCCTCCATAAAAATTTTAGTAATTTCTACGAAAAGCAATGAAAACATTACCGCCAATATACTTAACATCAAACAAATCAGTATAGTTCTTTTGAATGTTCCAACGTGATTATATAACCATACGAAATATTTTTTACTTATACTCTGATATATCATTTACAAGACCTAATTCCTTTGCCTTTTTGGAAGTCAGCAGACAGCCTTTTTTCATGAGACGCTTCCAATAGGATTTATTTTTATTGCTTATGTTTGCGAGAATTGTCGCTACTTTATCTGTATTAGCCGACATTTCACGTGCTTCGCGCAACAGGTCATCGGCAGTGAAATCGCCGCTCAGGTGTTTGCTGACAGAGTGAACATAAAATGACGAACAGGGCAAACTGATTCGCTCTTCACCGGCGGCAAAAATTATGACAGCCGCTGAATTAACGCAGGATATATTTACCGTCCGTATTTTGCAATCTAATAGTTTTAGGAAATGAAAAAGCTCGACGGCAATGTCAACACTTCCACCAGGTGAAGAAATATAAATTGTCAGCGATGTACTTTCCGGATTTTCCGTAATCAGATTTTTGAGTTCATTTATAAACGCTCTTGCATTTTCTTCATTAACGTTTCCCGTAAAGTTGATTTTTATATCTGAATTTTTCATGTCAAATTTCTTCCATCCATTTGATAAAAAGAAGCGGTGCGGCTACCCATTGGATTACCACACCGTTCTTTACTAAATCATTCGATGCTGAAAACATCATTAACTAGAAGAGCCTTTGCAGATGTCGCCATATCCGAGTTTACATCAAACCGCGTAATCCCAAAGGCAATTTCCGTTGCAGCTCGTGCAACTATTTGTGTTTAACGAGTCGGGCTCAGCGATTACCCCAGCAACTTCCGCTGCAGGAGCTTTTGCAGCTGCCAGAACAACCAGCGTAGCAATCACCACGACAACTTCCTTCGCAACCTGCGCAGAGATTTGTGTTTAAAGAGTCGTGCTCAGCGATCGTTCCATTCTCTTTGCTATACTCAGCTAACTTGAGTTCGAGTGTTCTAAGAGCTTCCATGTTCATTTTCATTTGATTTCCCTCCTTTCTTAGTTTAAAATCTCTGATTATCATTATTTATAGAAACTTATTGATGCTATGTAGTTACAATTCTGATACCGCATCAAATAAGGAATCTATCTAATTTCAAATTATATATGGACTTTTGCTTTTTCTAATATCCAAATGCTGTAGTATTTTATAAGCTCGTAGTGCGGCTTGTCCGTGCTCTGCGTCTTCTTTATCGAGCTTGTCCAATGTAGCAATGCGTTCAATTTGAAATTCACAAGCAGTTAGGGCTTCAGCCAAAATCATAGGACACCACTGTTTATCTCTAGTGGCAATATTTCCGCGATATTTGTAGTTGAAGCCAGCGCACGTCGGGCAAAATCTACGTAACACGCAGTTCTTACAATAATCATCAACCGTCAATTCTGGCGAATCCCATTCAACTGCGTCCGACAACAAAGCTCTATCTTTTCCCAAGACCAAAGGCGTAAACATATGACAGCCGTATTTTTGACCATCAATATCATATGTCATCATATATTGCCCTGTGCCGCACCATTTTTTTTGGATTTTTTCAGCAGCCGGCACATTAACAATATAAGTATATCTTACCAGTATGTTGAACGGTTTAATTGAGGTATCCTTCAGGTATGCATCTTTTAGCGCACAGAGTTGCTCTCGATATACAACAGCGTCTTCTATTGTCCAATCCACACCTTGTGCTAAAGAGGCCTCAACTTCGTGGCTTTTTGCTTGTATATCTAGAACGCCTTCCGCCAACATTGGAAGCGTCTCTTTGGATATTGTCATATGCAAGGGCTGCCTCGGCCACACTTCTTGAAAGAACTCTAAATCGATATTGTGCTTGTTTGTACCACGATTAGTAGATTGCATTTTAATATTTCCGTCGTAACTTGCACCCAGAATGAAACTGTTTTTATGTTCTCGCAACCAATCTTTAATTTCGTCAGTAAGCAATGTGCCATTCGTTGAGCTATAGCAAATCCACGGGACATTGATTGCACCTTTTTCAAGCCATTCAACTATATTTTTTATGAGTGAGAAATTAGTGAACGGTTCTCCGCCCATAAAATCTATCTGCAATTCATCAAAGTCGTTACTTTCATCTACAAATTGAGCTTCCCTAGAAATGATATCTTTAGCTAAACTTGTTTCCATATAAGCATTTTGTTTATAAGGCTCATAACAATAACTACAGTTAAGATTACAAGCATGAGTTATCATTAGCATGCAAGTGCGTCTGCGTGTTGAGCCTCTAAAGCCCCAATCCATTTTAATTTTGCCTCCCTATCGTAACTTCGTGTCCGTGTATTTAATTTATTGTTAAGCTACATTTATTCCAATTAAATAGGTTGGAATATGAAGCACACTTTATTTTCCAAAAATAAGATTCCAATAACAAAAGATTAAAAATTCATTAATTTTTTAGAAATAGGCTTGCCATAAGCAAATGTATATGTTATTATTAATAATAATCCTGAAAAAAAGTTTTTTAATTTATTAATGTTATGATATTTTTGATGGTAAATAGTGTGTACTTCAGTATTTACTGTTTTTTATTTTTTTGTCCACTTAATAAAGGTTGGATGCGTAATACCAAGAAGTTTAGCGGCTTTACGGGCTGAAATTTTTCCGTTTATCCAATCTTCACGAATAGAATTAAATTCTGGAGGACGCTCTTTAGGTATACCACCAAACTTAACACCGCGAGCTTTAGCAGCAGCGATACCTTCAGCTTGTCGTTGATGATTAAACTCTCGTTCAGTCTGAGCAACGTAAGATAAAATTTGCAATGTTAAATCCGTAATAAATGT
>JAFUTM010000155.1 GCA_017484235.1 Selenomonadaceae bacterium | reverse complement strand
TGGAGCCGGACGCGCAGCCGGTATGCTCGAAGGACACGTTGGTGCTTGTGATGATTATTCTTGTGCCTTTGCTGCTCTTGTCCGCGCAATCGGTCTAAACTGTTACACCGTTTATGGCCAGACGTCGCGTGCAAGAGGCGGTATGACTGGTCACATTTGGACAGTTATCAATGTTAATGGTACAGAATATGTTTTTGATCCACAAATTGACGATAATATATCCAAAGGTGGTCCAACTTATTATTACAGATTCTGCAAAACTTATAATGAAGTGTCGGGCTGTTATGTGCCAGCGTCCTATGATAAATATGGATATTTTCACTCTTTTTAAATTGTGAAGGAGAATGTTATGCCGACGAGCACAGATATTGAGACAATTTTAGTTACGGCAAAAGGTGAACACATTCGCCCTAAAACTGTCGGTCAACAAAATTACGTCGATACAATTCGTCATAATGTGATAACTTTTGGCATTGGACCTGCTGGTACAGGTAAGACGTACCTCGCCGTTGTAATGGCAGTCTACTATCTTCGTATTAAAGATGTCAAAAAGATAATTCTGACACGTCCGGCAGTCGAAGCTGATGAACATCTTGGATTTTTACCTGGTGATATTCGTGAAAAAGTTGATCCTTATCTTCGGCCGCTTTATGACGCATTACAGGATACATTGGGCTTTGATATGTATCAAAAATTTGTCAGTAAAGGAATAATTGAGATTGCACCGCTGGCATATATGAGAGGCCGCACACTAAATGATGCTTTCATCATTCTCGATGAGGCGCAAAATACCACCAGCCGTCAAATGAAAATGTTTTTGACCAGACTTGGCTTTAACTCCAAAATGGCAGTTACTGGTGATCTCGGTCAGATTGACTTGCCGCGTGGTGTAAAATCTGGCTTAGTTGAAGCGACAGAAATTTTGAAAGATATTAAAGGCATTGGTATTGTTAAGCTCAATTCAAGTGATGTAATTCGTCACGATGTAGTATCAAGAATTATTGATGCTTATGATTTATATGAAGCCAAAATTTAATTTTATATAATTGATAAATTGGAAAGTTGGTATTAAAGATGTACACGAAGAAAATATATTTCAGTGGAGGCGACTTTCACGAGCTGCAGGAAGTTTTTAATGATGTGCCAGGTGTACTCAATGTCACGGCGGGCTATATAGAGGCTGCAGATGAAATAAATAGTTCTGGAATTGAGATAGAATTTAATCCTAAAAAGATGGATTTATCAATGCTGATGGACGTATTATTTGCCGTAGTTGATCCATATAGCCAAAAAGTTGGAGTATATTATACCAGCAGCGAAGATGAGCCGCAAGTAGAACTCCACTTAAATTTTATTGCTAATCGCGGCAAGCAGCCAGCAGTTGCGTGTGTGGGCTTGACGATAAATGATCCAAATAGTAATCCAAAATTTGCACGAAAATGTTATGCAAAAGCAAGCCGGCTTACAAAATTTACACCGGCAACTGAAGATCATCAAAATTATATTCGCAAGCACCCTGAGTTAAAAACTGATATTGATTTTACTAAGTTGAAGACTTATCTGAGATTTTAATTTTTATCAACATAAAAAAATTAAAATAATTTATAATAAAATATTGCAAAAATGAAATTAATCTGGTATAATCGACAAAAATTAATGGAGGTATAGTAATGATAAAATTGGAAAAGAAACAGGTTAAAATTATCAGCATAATAATTGCGTTGGTGTTTATTGGATCAGTGGTGGCATTGGCACTCACACAAAGCGGCGGAATGGCAGCAGCTAAGAATGGTAATGTTGGAACAATAGATTATCGTCAGGTAATGATGTCGCATCCAGATCTGCAAAATGTAGAAACACAAATGCAGACAGAAATTGAAACTGTACGTAAAGAATTTGAAGAACGTGCTGCTGGAATGACTACTGACCAGGAGAAACAAGATTATTATCAACAAAGTCAAGAACGTCTTAGAAATAAACAGCAGGAATTGATTGAACCGATAGAACAGTCTATAAAAGATGCTGTAAAGAAAACCGCTGAAGCTAAAGGCTTGTCTGTAGTAATTGAACAGAGCGCAGTAGTATATGGCGGACAGGACATCACGCAAGATGTTATTGCTAAATTGAAGAAGTAATTTTATGGGTTAGAGGTAGGCGATAATATGCAGGAAGTATAAATTTACAGCCTGCATATTTGAGTTTAACCTCTAATTTAATTGCCAATTTGTAATGTTAAATTATAATATGCAATTATTATAAATCAGGAATTGGATATTATATTATGAATAGAAAATTATGCGCCGGCATTATAGCAATAATAACCGCAGCTGGAATAGGCGGGTATAATTATTTTAATACTGAAGATTCATCTCCAGTGCCAAAGACGCAAACTCCAAAAGAAGTGATAGAACCACAGGGAATTGGTTATATAGATTTAAACCGCATACGTGATAGATATGCTGAAGGTGAACGTATGCTGGATTTAAAAAGACGTGAAACTCGTCTTCAGTTGGAGTTAAAATATGCAATGAAGCCAGTAATAATTAGTCCGCCGCAGTTGGAAACTAAGCCCTTTGATGATTCTGTATGGCAAAAAAATGCACAGACAATTATAAGCCAAGCAGCTGAAATTGAACATAAAAAGAAACAGGCTGCCGAAGAATATAGACGATCAACGGAGGCAGCATATCTACAAAAACGCGACGAAGTAAATAATCAATTCTTAAATGAGATATTAAATATCAAGTTGAAGCTGCAAAATGCGGACAATATGAGGCTGACGGACGAAAAAATAAACGAACTAAACAAACAGTTACAAGAATTACAAATTAAACGTGGCGAAACACAAGGCGAACTTCAACGACAATGGATTGCTGAAATTACTGAATATGCTGAACAAGCTGTTAAAGCTGATATGGAAAGGTTGCACACTGAAGCACAGGCGTCGATGGCACAAGTCAAAGCAGATGCAAAACAAACTCAAACGTTGGCTGAAGAACGTAACCGATTAGTTATGGAACAGGCAATGAGGGAATCTGAACTCAGACAGGACAGACGGCAGCAATTACTAGATGAATTAAATCAAGTAAGACGAGAGTATGATGAATTGGAAACCAAATTGATTGATGAAATAAGCGATAACGTTGCTAAATTAGCGGTAATACATAAATTAAAGCTAGTATTGGCTAAAAGAGACTTGAATGAAAATGAGCAGTTATTGCCTTTCGATCTTGATAATGACACAAGTATTTCACTATTATTTGTACAAGACAAATTCCGAAACAGTGGAGCAGCAATATTGGCAGATGGTGAAGCAATAGATTTGACAGATGAATTAATTAAAGAAATGGACAGATAATTTATCTAAAAATCATTTGTTTATACTTTGTATAAGTTTGATGATAAACGAAAGAAGCGTGAACGATTAATGAAAAAAATTATATTAATAGCAACAATGCTGGCAGCAATGCTCATTAGTGGCTGTGGAGATAAAGTAAGCGTTGGATATCTGAATGGAGAAAAAGTTATGGACGCGCCGCAAATAAAAGCCATACGTGACGAAGGCGATGCTAAATTACAAGAAGCCCAAACGGCAGCGGCGGCGGATTTAACAGCAAAACCAGAAGCAACTGACGAAGAAAAACAGAATATGCAAATGGAAGCACAACGTAAACTAAGGGGAATACAACAAGCATATGCGTCTCAACTGAAACAAAAACTGGACTCTGCACTGGCTGACATCGTAAAAGCTAAAGAAATCGACGTGGTGCTTGACAGTTCAGAAGAAAATCCGATGGTATTTGAAGGCGGAATTGACTTAACGGAAGAAGTCCTTCAAAAATTACAGTAAGTGGAGTTTTATATGGAAAAAACTTTAAATGAAATAGACGAATTGATAGACGGACTGATATTAAATGATAACGCTGAATTAATAATTACTGGATTATCTAATATAGAAAATGCACAATCCGGCGATTTAATATTTGCAGTTGGATCGCACGTTGATGAGGCAAAACAGTCGCGGGCTTCGGCGGTTATTGTGCCGCTTGAAGTAAAAGATTTTCCATTGCCTTCTATTCGTGTCGCCGATCCAAAGGCGGCATTTGCCAAATTATTAAAAGTTTTTACGCCTGAATTAATCTTCGAGCCTGGCATAAGTCCTAAAGCACACGTCGGCAAAAATGTTAAACTTGCGGACAATGTTACAATTATGCCCTTTGCAGTGGTTGACGATAATGCAGAAATTGAATCCGGTGTAACGATATATCCTCACGTTTACGTTGGTCAATATGCTAAGATCGGCGCTAATAGTATTCTTTATTCCAGTGTTACGGTTAGAGAGTATTGTAAAGTTGGTAAAAATTGCGTCATTCACAGTAGTGCGGTTATTGGCTCAGATGGTTTTGGATTTACAACTAAAGACGGTGTACATACAAAAGTGC
>JAFUTM010000154.1 GCA_017484235.1 Selenomonadaceae bacterium | reverse complement strand
GTCGAAAGTCTCAGGACAGCCTTTGACTTCGGACATCGGAATTTTTTGACCGTTTCGGATTATGGAATGATTTTTGATAAAATCAGCGTGATAATGGAAACTGTCCATTCCAACAGCTTGTACTGGCGTTAAATCATCATTTTCTCTTGATAATTTTTCGAGGAATAAAGTCAAAGTTGATTTACCAGTTGCCGGAGGAGCAACTAAAAACAAAATTATACGCTGATTGCTTTTGTGGTACATTTCAGTTAAACGGCTTAACAATGGCAGAAAAAGTTTTTCAACGGTCTCCTGATTATAGTTTACATGTTGAATCAATCCGTTTACTATTAATTCGTAATTCAACCATTTTTTACTCATTATATCGTCACCTCTTATGTGAATTAAGTAACTTTATTAATGCTGTAAGAAAGCGTTAATTTCCTTTTGTAATTTGTTTAGAGAATTGTTGAGCGGAATCGTACCGTTTATAATTTTTTTAATCTCGTTGTCAGCATATAACATCGCAGAATCATAATTTTTAAATTTAACAGGCATTATGGAAGCGTCCATTGTATCGCTTATGTCCTTTGGCGTCATTGCATTATTTTCTATCGAATCCCAAGAAAATATTTCTTGTGCTTCTGCTGACATTATTACGTCGCGTCTTACTGGCAATGCCTGTGATTTTTTTAATATCATTTCTTGAACAGATTTATCGTAACAAATATTTATCATAAATTCCCAAGCTAACATCTTATTTAGGGTTCTGGAACTCATGCCGACGAGTAGTGTATTTAAAATGGAAATATTTCCGCCCGATGGCCCGGCTGGCATTTTTATACAATCCCACTCGAATGATGTATATTTTTTTATTCGCCACGGATATGGTTTATACGTTCGATATTCAGCAAATGTGAATGGTCTAAATGCTACTCGTCCCATATCAAAATCTTTCGGTGTAACTTCATATCCTTGATGAATATTTCTAAGTTCCATCATAAAATGTATTGTTTCTTCCATTCGCGGATCGGCAAAATATGACGCTCTGCCATCTTCTCTAAATAGAGTTACATCGTTTGAAATCGCTGCCTGGTGCCACGAGTAATCATAATATCCAAATTGGTCGATTATACCATCGCCATTTGTGTCTTTTGTAACTTTTCTGCATATATCAAGAAAATCGTTCCAAGTCCAATCATTTTTAGGCATTGCTATACCTTCATTTGATAATAATGTTTTATTTACAAACATAAATGTCAGCGTACTTTCACACGGTAAAGCAAATGATTTTTCTTCATATTGACCATATTGAAATGTTGCCGGATAATAAACTTCAGTGTTGAAATCGGTATCTTCTTCAATGAAGGTAGATAAATCCATTAACGCACCCATTGAAGCGTACAAATTAAAATCATCGGACAATAGAAAAAATATGTCAGGTTCATTTCCAGCTATAAATTGTTCTGCTAACCATTCAGCGTAGTCTTCTTTTTTTATTCCGCTTACGTATTCAACTTTTACATTTGGATATTCAGTTTCAAATTTTTGTATTACTTCATCAATAATTGCATATGTTTCGCCTTGTGGTACATTCCAGTTACTTCCAGCAAACACGCCAACTCTTAATATTTTGGTCTGTTGTTTCTGATAACAGAAAATTATTGTCGAGATTGCAAAGATCAATATTACAATCAATATGATTTTCTTTCTGTTAGTGCTCAAATTCATACAGATCAACCTATTCTCAATGCCAATCCTGTCTGTACAGCCCAAATCGCAAGTTGTGTACGATCTCTAAGATGAAGTTTGGACAGCGCAGAACTTAATCCATTACGTACTGTGCCTTCAGATAATGATAATTTTTCTGATATTTCTTTGTTTGACAATCCGTGTCCAACGAAATGTGCAATATTCCTTTCGGTTTTGCTTAATTCTTTAACGTCTTTTTCATCAACTTCCATTGCTATATTTGTTTGCGCCAACTGATTAAACAATTTTACGACTTTGTTAATAACATTTGGATTTAAAATTGAGCTTCCTGACATTACTTTATGAATTGCGGCAGTTAATTCTTGTACAGAGCAGCCCTTTAACAAGTAACCACTAGCACCATATTTTAACGCATAGTAAACATATTCATCATCATCAAATGTGGTTAATATAATGATTTTCACGTTGGAATATTTTTCTTTGACAGCTTTTGTACAAAGGACACCATCAAGTTCAGGCATACGAATATCCATTAAAATTATATCGGGTACGGTTTTTTTGAGCAAATCCAATACCTTATGACCATTTTCGGCTAATCCAATGACCTCCATATCTTTATTCATATCAAGAACAATTTTTAAACTTTCCCGAATAAGTTCCTGATCGTCAGCAATCAATATTTTTATCATTTTGCGCCTCCTGATTTAATGGAATCATAGCTTCTATTATAAAACCTTCGTCACTCCAATAATGAATAGTTCCGTGTAAGAGTTCCAATCGTTCACGCATATGACGAAGTCCAAAACCTTGTTTTACATTATCACAGCCAATACCATTATCTGAAATGACGATTAGCAGATATTTTTCATTGCCGCCAATGGTGATTTTTACCTTTGTAGCGTGTCCGTGTCGATTAGCATTGGTTATACTTTCCTGCAGCACCCTATAAATTACATCTTCTTGATCTTGACGTAAATTATTTGACCAACTGAAAATATCAAAAGTAATTTCCATTCCAGAGGATTCAGAATAGTCTTTTGTCATTTGCATTAATGCTTCTTGAAATGGCAGTCTTTCTAAATCATTAGGACGCAGCTTTTTGACTGAACGACGAACATCGGTTATGCCTTTTCTTGCAGTTTCGCGGATTTTGTTTAGCTGCTGTTTTGTAAATTCAGGTGCAGCGTCGATTGTGATGATACAAGCGTCAATACCAGCAGCTATTCCTGTGAGTGAATGTCCTAATGTATCGTGAATTTCTCTGGCAAGTCGATTCCTTTCGCGAGTTTCTGCCATTTGCTCAACTTCAATTGCGTATGCCCTAAGTCGTTGATTGGCTTCTTCAAGTTTTTCATTAAGCAAACG
>JAFUTM010000153.1 GCA_017484235.1 Selenomonadaceae bacterium | reverse complement strand
TTGATAAATATCGCTGGCTGGTTCAAAAAATTCGCGAACAGATTCCAAATGTCAGCTTGACGACAGATTTAATTGTCGGCTTTCCTGGCGAGACCGAAGCTGACTTTAATGAGACACTTAATTTTTTACGTGAGATTAAATTTGATGCGGCGTATACTTTTATATATTCTAAGCGTAGCGGCACGCCGGCGGCAAACTTTGAAGATCAAGTTGATGATAAAATTAAACACGAGCGGCTGCAAAAGTTAATGGACGTACAAAATGAAATAAGTCTTGAAATCAATGAACGGCTCAAAGATCAGGTCGTCGAAATTTTAGTTGAAGGTGTGAGCAAGACCGATGACATAATATATACTGGTCGAACTCGAACTAATAAACTTGTGTTGTTTAAACACGCTGACGAAAAACCTGGCGATTTTATAAATGTTAAGATAACCAACCCTCAAACCTGGACATTAAAGGCAATTAGGAATTAAGAATTAGGAATGATGAATAAAAGAAACGATTTTTATTCCTCATTCATAATTCCTCATTCCTCATTAGAAATGGGTGAGTAAATGGCAACAACGCCAATGATGGAACAATATTTGGAATTAAAAAAGCAATATCCTGACGCGCTGTTATTTTTTCAGCTTGGTGATTTTTATGAAATGTTTAACGAAGACGCCCAAACTGGAGCAAAAGAACTCGGCTTGACAATGACTCACCGGCAGGATACGCCGATGTGCGGAATGCCTCATCACGCTGGTGATACTTACGTTCAAAAACTCGTCAATAAGGGCTACAAGGTCGTAATTGTAGATCAGATTGGCGATCCAAAATGTAAAGGCCTAACTGAACGCAAGATCACTAAAATCGTTACGCCTGGCACAATTTTAACCGACGATACAATATCCAACGTCAACAATAACTATATCGTTTTGGTCGCAGAATCGAAAAATGAACTTGTTCTAGCTGGTGCGGATATTTCAACCGGCGAATGTTTTTATGGACTATATGACGGTGAGAATCGCGAACAGATGATTTTTGATGAGCTTTACAGACTGATGGCGGCTGAAATTTTGATTGTTGGAAAGTTGTCATTTCAAAAAAATTTAACTCGTTTCATCTCAATTAAACTGAGCAATTGCCTCGTTACAAATATTGAAACTTTTAACGAAGATGTTACAAAAATTTTATCTGAACATTTTAATGAAGACAATTTGCCGACTTCAGATTTTGCCGCGCAGTCTGTTGCCATTTTACTAAATTATATTCATCAAACGGTAAGAACAGAACTAAAACATATGTCTAAGTTGACGCGGCTTGATGTATCAGATCATCTGATTTTGGATCCAACGGCCTTAAAAAATCTGGAAATAACGCGCAGTCTTAAAGACGGCAGCAAAAAAGATACATTATTCCACGTGTTGGACTTTACACAGACACCAATGGGTACAAGGCTTTTGAGAAGATGGCTGGAATCGCCGCTTATTGATGCGGCAGCCATTGAACGGCGACTGGATTCGGTCACAGAATTTTTTAATAATTTCTCGCTACGTAGCAATGTTCGTGACGATTTAAAAGACATTCACGATTTTGAAAGGCTGATGACAAAGATTGAAATTGGCACGGCAAATGCAGTTGATTTAATCGCTTTAAAAACTTAATTAAAAATGCTGCCATACATAATAAATACTATGCGTAACGTTAAAACGGATATACTCCTGGCCTGTCGCGACGGTTTAAATAATTATGACGAAATAGTGGACTTGATAGATCGGGCTATCGTTGATAATCCAGGAAATTCTATTCACGACGGCGGCATCATCAAGGTTGGCTATGACGTTGAGCTTGACGATTATCGGCGCATTTCTCAAGACAGCAAATCTATGTTGCAAGAAATGGAAGAATCCGAACGCAATAAAACTGGCATCCGGTCTTTAAAGATTGGATACAACAAAGTTTTTGGATATTATATCGAAGTTCGCCACAGCGGTGCGGATAAGGTGCCGGCTCATTATGTTCGCAAACAGACGCTGGCTGGCGCGGAGCGTTATATAACTGAGCAGCTCAAAGAATTTGAAACCAAAATTCTTGGTGCGCAGGAGAAGATTATTTCGATTGAGTATAATATATTTGTTGAAATTCGCAACCACATTAAAGAACATCTTACACAAATTCAAGACACGGCGCGGCGAATTGCGCTTATTGATGTGACGGCAAGTCTAGCTGAAGCGGCAGCGACTTATAATTATGTCAGGCCGGAAATCAGAACGAACGGCGGAATAGAAATAAAAGACGGCCGTCATCCTCTTGTGGAAAGAATGTTGACGAGTGATTTATTTGTTCCGAATGATACCAATTTAAAACATAAAACCTGTGAAATAATGGTTATAACTGGTCCGAATATGGCAGGCAAGTCGACATATATGCGGCAAGTCGCAATGTTGACACTAATGGCACAGATTGGCTCTTTTGTCCCAGCGCGTGAAGCGTCAATATCTCCGGTGGACAGAATTTTTACAAGAATCGGAGCTAGTGACGACTTAGTAAGTGGTCAGAGTACTTTTATGGTTGAGATGAATGAGGTCGCGCAGATACTTAAATATGCGACGCCAAATAGTTTAATAATTTTAGATGAGGTTGGGCGTGGAACGAGTACTTTTGACGGAATGAGCATTGCGCGGGCAGTCATTGAATACATAAATAAAAAAGTTCACGCTAAGACGCTGTTTGCAACTCATTATCACGAACTCACAGATTTAGCCGACAATGATAAATCCGGCAAGATTAAAAATTTTTGTGTTGCTGTCAAGGAGCGCGACAATGAGGTTGTATTTCTGCGCCGCATTAAATCTGGTGGTGCAGATAAATCTTATGGAATACAAGTCGCAAAATTAGCTGGTCTTCCAAAATCTGTTATGCGGCGTGCCGAAACAATTCTTAAAGAGCTGGAAGCTCAAGGCAGTGCTTCTTCAACAAAATTAGCTGCAGCTGCTCAAAATAATGATGCAGCTGTTCAAATGCCTCAGCAGTCGCAATCTCTTTTTCATTCACAATTAGCAGAACAAATTGCAAATATTGACGTTACGACGCTAACACCGATTGAAGCACTAAACACTTTATATAAACTCCAAAATCAAGCTCGCAAAGAAATCGGAATATCTGAATAATTCTTAATTCGTAATGTACAATTAAAATAATTCCTAATTCACAATTCCTCATTCCTAATTAGTTTGGTGGTGATTGTATGAAAAGAATAGTGGTTTTTGTTTTTGTATTGCTTATGATGCCATTAAATTCGGTTCTGGCTAAAACTGTTCAAGTTGCAGATGTTGGCGCTGAGGATTTAATGACTGTAATTCACAGCATCTCCAATAACAGTGAAATGCAGACACTTCTGCCTTTAAAAATTACAGACGTGCGGCGAACGAAAGACCTGGATAAGCCAAGTCAAGGATTGTATTGCTGGAAATGTCAATTCGGAGACAAAAATTATAAAAATTTTGACGGTGAAATACAGTTTCTGGTCAACGGCGGAGGCTGCGTTTCTAAGATAAAAGTAGTTCAATATAAAAATGCCAACCCTTATTTGGTAAGTGGTGCGCTTACTACTGTACTTTATTCTTTAGGGCTTGACGATGAAATCCGAGTATTGTTTACAGTTTATGACGACTCAAGCAGTCAACGAGTATCAAATGCCTGGAGTCGCCCTAAAAACAGGCGGTTTATTCTGACTTCATACGGCACCGTTAATGTCGTCGACGCCACCGACGATTGATGAGGAAGTGTTTTCGCTGGAGGAAAATATGATTCCTAAAGATGAACAGCCATATAAAATTCCTGATAATTGGCGATGGATAAGATTAAAAGAAGTTTGTGACGGATTTCAATATGGATATACAGAAAAGGCAACATTTGAAAAAATAGGACCAAATTTTATTCGTATTACTGACATTAGAAATGGCATTATACACGACGAAACAGCACCTTATTGTAAAATATCTGATAGTGAGTATTTGAAATACAAAATCAATAAAGATGATATTCTGATAGCTCGCATGGGCAGTGTTGGTGAAAATGGTTTTGCTAAACACGATATAGATGGAGTTTTTGCTTCATATTTAATCAGACTTATTCCAAAGATTTTGCCTGAATTTGTTCGCGATTATTTACAATCTGATTTATATTGGAATCAAATTATGGATAACTCTCAAGGCACAACAAGACTTAATGTCAATGCTAATATTTTAAAAAGTTTAATATTTCCATTGCCGCCGCTGGACGAACAACAGCGCATTGTTGACATAATCGAAAGTTTATTTGCAAAGTTGGACAAGGCAAAGACACTCGCTCAAAATGTCGTTGATAATTATGAGCTGCGGCGCTTGGCAATTCTTCATAAGGCTTTCACTGGTCAATTGACTAACTCTGATTTTAAACGAATGACAATTAGTTGAATGACAATTAATTCTATCTGTAAGTCATTAACATATGGAACGTCAAAAAAATCAAGCAAGTCCGGCAAAACTATTGTCATAAGAATGGGCAATCTTCAAAATGGTGAAATTAATTGGTCAAATTTAGCTTACTCTAATGATGATGAAGAGATTGAAAAATACAATTTGTCAGTTGGTGATGTTTTATTTAATCGAACCAATAGCGCAGAACTTGTTGGAAAAACTTCAATTTATCGTGGTGAGTATCCTGCTATTTATGCTGGATATTTAATTAAATTGGATTATGACCATAACATTTTGATTGGTGATTATTTTAATTATATGCTCAATTCACCAGAAGCTAAAAATTATTGTCAAATAGTAAAAACTGACGGTGTAAATCAATCCAATATAAATGCAAAGAAAATCGGTGCATTTGAAATTCCACTTCCAAATATTAATGAGCAAAAAGAAATAGTCCATATTCTCGACAGCTTGCTTGCTAAAGAACAACGGACAAAAGAACTTGCTGAACAAACTTTACAGAAAATTGACTTGATAAAGAAATCTATATTGGCGCGGGCTTTTCGCGGTGAGTTGAATACAAAAAATTAAATAAAGATGGTGATTAATTTGCATCCAACACAGGAGCAGATAATTGAGTTCTGCCACAGCAATACGATTATTGATACGCTTAACGTTGATGTCGTGCCTATGGACGACGGCAGCGTACATTTGGAATTGCTGGTCGAAGAAAAACATACAAATTTTTGCGATATATGTCACGGCGGCGTCTTGACGACAATGGCAGATACGGCAATGGGCATAGTTTGCAACGAACGAAATAAAAGTGTTGTCACAATGAATCTGACAATTACTTTTATCCGTCCGGTGAATAAGTTAGTTAAAATTACTGCCGTGCCGCGCATATTGCACGATGGTCACAAAACAATGGTCTGTGAATGTGATATGGTCGACGAAACGAATAAGTTATTTGCTAAGGCACAGGCAACATTTTTTGTCATTGGCGATTTTATAAAAATGGAGTGAAGTAATTGCTGATTGCTGAAGTTTGGGCGAATGTAAAAGTTAAAAGTATAAATAAAACCTACACTTATGCTGTGCCGGAAAATTTAAATTTTATCACCGCCGGCTGGCGAGTTGTTGTTCCATTCGGCCACCAGAAAATTGACGGCTTTGTGATTCGCGTTTATGAGGGAAGTCCAACTGACTTTGAGTTTGAACTGAAATATATAATTGATGTGATTGATGATGAAGCGTGGTTTACGGCTGAAATGATGAACTCTGCAAAGTGGCTGGCCGATTTTTATTTGTGCCCGCTCTCTTTTACAATGAGTTTGTTTATTAAAAACGGCGTGAACACTCGCGATTTTAATTGTAGGATGAAACGCCGCAGCTAGTAAGCGTATAGAGAAATTTGTACGTAGTCACGGTTAAAGCCGTGCTCTACTGCCTGAATTGCTGGAATACCCTAAAGCTGATTGAACCACAACGTAGCGATGAAACAGGCGTAAGCGTGAAGGTGACGAAAGTAGAAAGAATCAATCAGATGGCATAAGGTTAAATCCTAAGTGCTAAAGAATGGGTAATCAGCAGCCAAGCCGCGAATAGCGGAAGGTTCAACGACTATCACTCCTGAGGTGAGTACACACGAGCGTGTGGAAGTGGGCAGACCCTAACAGGTAAGGCTGAGGGACGAGATATAGTCTGTGCTGGCGTGAAAGCGTCAGAAGTTCATCGGAGAACTG
>JAFUTM010000152.1 GCA_017484235.1 Selenomonadaceae bacterium | reverse complement strand
ATCTTTTCGTTTAGCTGTTCCATATGCTTTGCGGCTGTTATCTATCCAGACTTTTGCACTGGTCAAATGATATAATCTATTTCCAATTGTATTTTTTACTTTGTGAATACCATTTGGAAATTGACGATCAATATTATTGACAAGCCATACTATTTCGTAATTGTGATTTCGTTTGAGTAATTCTTCCGCAATATATCGCGGCTGGCAAGCATAGCCTCCATTACCTTCAAATGTTGTAAAGACGATTTTATTTTTTTGTAGAGGAAAAACATAGAAACATCTGCAAAACAAATTTGTAATAAAGGCTTTAATTTTTCGCTTTATAATATATAAAACTTCATCTTGCTTTTTATCCATTCGTTAAGTCATTCCTTGCAATTTCAACCAAAGATTTTGGAATATTTTCTCGTACATATTGGTAATCTTCTAAAAAGTCTACTTCACCCCAAAAACGTCCTTGAGTGGCGATTGGCATAATATTGTATTTGTTAAGTTTAATCAATTCTTGAATTGCGCCTTCAAAATATGACATAAATTGTTTGTCGTGCATTAATTGTTTAGCTGCCAATTTTATATCTTCAATAACTGTATATTTTAACTTAGCAATACCGATAAATTCACCTTCAGCCTTATCGAGTGGAATCTGCTTGCTGATTTCAACAATTCTGCCATTTGATGTGTAGACTTTCATTGCTTCTTCGTCGCACTGTTTGTAATCCACAGGCAACACCATATCAGCGTCAACCTGCATCATATCATTAAAGATGTCCGGTGAACACAAGGTGTCAGCGTGCATATATACAGTATCGTCTATCTTTAGCATATGCTGTGCCATATAAAAAGAGCCTAATACATTCATCATTTCATAAAATGGATTATAAGCACAGATTATGCCGTCAATATTTTTAACGAGGTGTTCCATATGTTCATTTTTATATCCAGTGACAAGGACAATGTCACGAATACCATTATTATGAAGTAACGCAATATTGTATTCCAACAATTTAATGCCTTGAATTTCCAAGAACGCCTTTGGATACTCATCAGTCAAAGTACCTAATCTTGAGCCTTTGCCGGCTGCCATAATTATCGCCTGCATTATCAATCACTCCACGATTCTTTATAGATTGTGTCGACTATGTTCGGTTGGTTTGCCAACAGATCATTAGCCATATTCCCAGTAACTCTTTTAGCCAATTCGTCAACTTGTTGTTTTTGCGGAATTATAACTTTTAATGTATTTTTAATACCTAGTTCATCAATAAATTGACGAATATATTTTTCGGCTTCTTCAGAATTACTGACAATATTATAATTCAGCCATTTCATTATGTTGCTAATTTTTGTTGGTTGAACTTTATATTCGTGAAATATCCACTTAGGATACAATGCGATTAGTCCGGCAGCGTGGCTTGTACCGGTGAGTGCGCCCACCGGATATTGCATTCTATGTGGCAGGCAAGTACCTATATTTTTCAAATTTAGCCCCATAATCATACTGGCAAAACACATCTGTGCTCGTGCTTCGTGATCATTTATATCATTTTTAAGTTGTCGGAGTGCTGCGCTGACAATTTTTATTGCTTGTTCGCAAAGCATTTCAGAATAAGCATTTGATTTAACTGCCATATAAGTTTCAACAGCGTGTGCCAGGACATCAAAACCGGTTTCCATTGTGATATGCTCCGGCACAGTCCAAGTATAAACCGGATCGACAATTGCAGCTTTTGGAAGAATCGTTTCGCCGCGCAGGCCAGACTTAATATGTCGTGTCTTATCAGAGAGTATGGCACCTTTACTAAGCTCACTGCCCGTACCTGCAGTTGTTGGAATTGCAATTATTGGCAGCGTATTCTCAGGCGGATTAGTTCCATTTAAGAAAATACGTTCCAGCTCATCAGCTCCGGTAACGAGACCAACTGCCGCCGCCTTCGCTGCATCTAAAGCACTGCCGCCGCCAAAACCAATAATGGATTTTATATTTTTGTCTTTGGAAAATGCAACCGCAGATTTTACTTCTGATAATTCAGGATTATTGCTGATTTTGTCATATACATAAACTTCAATATTCGGTGAAGATTTTTTAATTAGGTCGATTAATCTTTGCAAATGACCATATTTTATTAATGAACGACCAGTCGTAACAATCAGCACTGAATTTTTTATAATCTTTTGTTCCTGATTTAATGCAGTCTCTGTTATATTTTCACCAAAGTAAATTTTAGTTGGTATATTAAATTGAAATGGATTCGTATTAAAGGTTTTCAATTTGAATGTCACGCTCCTTCCTTATTTGTGCCAAAACTTCCATGCGTCTACTATAAATAGGTTTCATAGCTTCGTAAGTTTCACGATATAATTCATACATATACTTATATTTTTTGTGATTTTCTATATCAGGTTTAATTATCATACGTATGGCCGCGAATTTATCAGCTGCTTCTTTTAAATTGGAATATACACCGCTTTCGCCACTTAACGCAATCATTGCAGCACCAGAGGCAGTAGTTTCAAATTCAGAGAGTACCATTACGTCCATGCCCAAAATGTCAGCTTTAATTTGTGAAATAAGCTGTAATCTGGCAAGTCCACCGGAAAGACGTACAGAATTGACCTCAGCACCAGTCTCACGGATTGCCTCTGATATATCAAGATCAATGAATCCTGTACTTTCGAACACTGCCCGCGTCATATCTATTCGAGTGTGCATTCTTTCCAGTCCAAAAAATACACCTCTGGCTTCGTCATTCCAAATTGGTGTGCGCTCACCTAAAAGATAAGGTAAAAAAATCAGACCTTTGGCACCAACTTCAGACTCACGTGCATCTTTTTCCATTACTTCGTATGGAAATTCCTCACGCTGATAGTAACACTGCTTTACCCATTCAATTAAGCCGCCACCAAGATTATTGGAGCCTCCGACAATTTGAAATTCATTATTGCGAAATGGCGTAACATAAACTCTTTTACTGGATTTAAGATTATTTTTTCGGCTAATAGTTCTCAATACAGTTACTGTACCTGATACATCACTGGCTTCGCCCTCGTCCGATACACCACTGCCGATAAAAGAACATATTGCATCATAAGACGATATTATCACTTGTATATCATTGTTTATATTTACAGCTTCTGCAAATTCTTTGCGAATTGTTCCAACTTTAGAGCCAACAATGTCCACTTTCGGTAATTTAGTCAAAGGTATGCCCAGCTGTTTTAACAATGCTTCTGGATAACTTTGTTGACTTAATATATAGTGATATTTTAATGCGTTTAATTCATCAGTTACAACTTTACCACTCAAAAAATTTATTAAAAAATCATTTGGAGATAAAAAGAAAGCCGTTTTTTCAAAAACTTCTGGTCTATTATTTTTTATCCATAAAATTTTTGGCAGCATAAGACTGACCGACATATCCAATCCGGTCTTGTCACGTACTGATTGAAATTCAGGCATTGCATTTATCTCATTCACTTCGCGTTTAGCTCGTTTATCAGAAACCATTAAAGCGCGACAAAGAGGATTGCCATTTTCATCAATACAAACTAAACAAGACGCCGATGTTGTAACTGTAATGAAATCTATACGAGATACACGCGATTCTTTAAGGGCAGTCTGCATTACTTTTATTGCATTATTTGTCCATTGAGTTACGTCCTGCTCAACATAAGTATCATTAACAGCAGTATGGACTGCAATCGCTGCGCTGCCCAGCTTCATTCCATTCTGGTCGAAAATAATGCAGCGTATACTTTTTAAACCAAGATTTATTACCATTACATTTTTAGTTAAATTCATTTTACCACCTGCACATCTTTAATTTAGAACAAACTAACGATACTATCGCATCGTGAATTTTGTCTTCAACATTAATTGCTTGAAACTTATTTTCCTGCAGTAATCCACCATTTTCAGCATTAATTATGCCCTGTCGATATGCCAATTTTACTTCCGTAGAGACGTTGATCTTTTTTACGCCATTGATAGACATCAATCGAGTAATGCTGTCTTGTGACATTCCAGTACCACCGTGCACTACAAAGGGTACATTAATTTTATTTGTTGTATATTCCACAAGATCATAATGCAAGATAGGCGGTGCCTTATACTGGCCGTGCGCATTGCCAAACGCGACTGCTATCATATCAACATCTGTATTTTTTGAAAAGTAATCTATGTCTTCACGTCTGGCAATCTGTTCATTTAACACGCAAATATCTTCTTCTGTGCCGTGAAATTGTCCAATTTCTGCTTCCAATAGTATATTTTTAGAATGTGCATATTCTGCAGCTTTATTTGTCAGCTTAACATTTTCATTCAAAAGTAAAGCAGAACCGTCAAACATTACAGAATCCCAGCCGCTGTCTACCGCGTCAAACAGAAGTTCCATATTTTTACAATGGTCCAGATGCAGCCACGTTTTTATGCCTAATTTATTTGAGTAGGTTGTAATAAATTCTCGAATCGGCACAGGCTTTAAGCGTTCGTATATATTCGTCGATGTTTGTAAAATGACGTTTTGTTTTTCAGATGCAGCTGCATCCATAACTGCCATTGCAGAGTCGATATTCCATATGTTAAAAGCAAACAAACAACTTTGATTAACCAAATAGTTATAATCTCTCAAGTACATCATCACCTATTCGTATAACACTATTATTTTGATAATAACTTAGTCTTTAATTCTTTATAGGCTTTTGTATAATAGGAACCGTGCTGCGCTTCTTTAAAGTCAGAACCAAATGGACGCTGACTGACGGCAATAATTGGCGGCGACTGGATGCGTTTAGCCACAGCAATGCCAGTAAACATATTCCACCAGCGTTCGAGATCAGCAATAAAATCTGCGTCAGTGGCAAAATATTTTTTAACAAGTCCGTGCTCACAGCCGATTTCATCTTCAAGATGGCCGTCAATATAATAATTTAAAATATCTTCTGGCAATTTATTGTACTCGACAAATGAACGCAGCAGATAATCGTGATATGGATATTTTAATGGATCGCCTTTGCCTTCGTCGACGTTCTGCGCAGTGGAAAGTTCCGCACTTGGCACAATATCAATAATGCCCTGTGGAATGACCTCACGACCATAGACAACATCATTTAGATAATGAGCCAGCGCATAAACTTGATACTTCCACAAATCAGCAAGAGCAGAAACAACGCCAGCACTGTCGCCATACATTGTCGCATAACCAACGGTGGTCTCAGCCTTATTTGCATTACAGGTAAATCCGCCGCCAAACGCCGCTGCAAGTGTGGCAAGAACTCTTGCACTGCGATCACGTGCTTGCATATTCTCACGAACGAATGAAGATAATGTTATTTTCTGGCTTGAACTGTCCATTAAAAACGTCATCGGTGTGGATTCAATTTGATTAATCGTATGATCAACGCTTTCTTGAATCGGCACAACCATATAATTACAGCCGAGATTTTTGGCAAGCTGTTCAGAAAGTCCGCGCGTCGTTGCAGAGTTAAAGACGCTCGGCATATTGACAAGCAAAACATTTTCAGCACCTAAAATTTTAGTGTATAACGCCGCATCAACCGCCGAGTCAATGCCGCCCGAAATACCAATAACAATCTTTTTCATTCCAATCTGAGACAGAAATTCTTTAACGCCATAATGAATTGCATTATAAATCTGCGCAGCTTCCGACTCATTAGTCTCATTAATCACCGGCATTGAATCCACTTTATCAAGTTCAATGCAATATAAGCCTTCTT
>JAFUTM010000151.1 GCA_017484235.1 Selenomonadaceae bacterium | reverse complement strand
TGACGATCCGGCTCATCTTTAATTGTGCCGCCTTCTGGATTATCTTTATTTTGAACTTGTTTCTTTTTAAGTTCATCTTCCTGTTTTTGTTTTAATGCTTCAAAATCTTGTTGCAGTGCTGCTGCGTGATTTAAATTATGCTGTACGTTTGTGGCTTCATTTGCCGTTGGATAAATCATCTGCATACTTACCGGCGTAACATCCATTCCAAACACCTCCAAAATAATTAGGAATTTTCAATTAGGAATTAGGAATTAAAATCGTTTCTTCTATTCATCATTCCTAATTCATAATTCCTCATTAGTGTTAATATGGTCCGACAGTTATTTCACCGTCTTGTAATGTCATAGTACAACGACGGTAGTCTTCCTGAATATTTTTAACGATAGAGTTAATAGAAAGTCGTGTACCAGGATAAATAATATCAGAAACTTTAATTTTTCCATTTTTCATATCAGCAAGCAGTGCCTCAAGTTCCAGTATTTTTTTCTCGTCGCGCTTAATCTGACCAGCAAGTGGAAATTGTGATCTAGTAAGAGCATTAATTTGAGCAACACGTTCTGGCGGCAGCTTACTTATATCAATTTTGCCAAGTGTATTTAAAGTCTGTGTTATCTGCATAAGGCGTTTCTTGCCTTCTTTATAACTTTTGCAGACATCGTGATATTCTTTTTGAAGATTAGGATCAACGCCAACAGATACTCTCGTTACAACATAAGCCTGATTTCCAACGATTTTGGCTCGAACTTCATCTCCGGCAATGGTTAATCCACCAGTAATCTGACCGTGTTTATCTTCAACCATAACTTTTTTGCCGGCCCTAAGCGTCGAATGGAGTGCAACATCAGCAACATAAATATCGCGACCAGCTTCAACAATCGCATTTTCAGTAAAAGCACACCTAACATCTTGTTTAGCATATACTTTACCGCGATTGACGCCGGTAATTCCACCGCCGATAAATACATTACGACCCGTCACTTCCGCACCATTGACACTGCCTTTAATTTCAATGTCGCCAGTTGCTTTGACATTAAAGCCTTGTTTAACATCGCCTGAGATTTCAACACTGCCGTCAAAATCAATATCACCCGTGCCAACACCAACTGAGCCTTTTACAATAAATCGTGGATCGACACTAATCTTTGTGCCAGTATCCACAATTTGACCATTAATCGTAGCAATTAATTGATTCTCGCCAACTACTTGAGTATTTTTGCCGTCCGGCATAGGAATAGGACGACCATTCTGCGCTGGAACTTTTTCGCCAAAAACATTAGTTCCAGGCGTGCCCTGCGTTTGCGGAATACGAATTGCAAGTGTATCATTTTTCTTGACGAGAACAAATAAATTTAAATCTTTATAGTCAACACGATCATATTCATCTATAACCGGACGTCCTTTAACGCCCAGATCAAATTTACGATCTATGTATGCGTTTTCTCCTGCAATTGGCGGTGTTCCATTTGCAGCAACAAACGGCATTAAACTTTCTACACCTTCAGCAATCGCGTCTTCATCAATGCCATAATTGACTCCTTTTTCCGTCAATGCGTCCATAACCATTTGCACTGTTGGAAGTCTCGCGCCATTTTTAGTATTATAACGAACCGTAACTTTCATTTTGTCACGGCTGATATCAATAATTAGTTCGGCATAATTTTCATCTGACTCTACATCATCAGAAGTCATTATACGCTGCAACTCTTCAGCACTTATTTCAATTGGATCAGAAATCTTACAAGGTACACCGGAGGCTTCGCGCATCGTTCTGGACAGTAAAGCAACGTCATAATCAATTATGCCGCATTCACGCAAAATTTGACGCATATCCGAGAGCTCGAACATCAAGGTATCAGCTCCGCTCGGATATATTGTCAGATATATACCATCAGGTCTAAATTCAAACTTATATCCGGCCTCAATTCCACCTACCACCGGGTATCTATCACTATCCCCCATAACGCGTCCTCCTTTGACTATAACAATAAAATTAATGTCCAACTGATAATATACTCTAATATAAAATAAATTATCAATTAGTCATTACATTAAACTCGATTTTATTTTTGCTAAATAACCGCGCATTCTAAAAATTGCCTTAGTATGCAGTTGTGAAATTCTTGCCTCAGAAAGTTTTAAAATTAAACTGATCTCTTTAAGAGTCAGTTCATCATAATAATAAAGCGACACAACAAGCCGTTCTTTTTCCGGCAGTCTGTCAATAACTTTTGCCAGCGTTTCTTTTAACTCGCGATATTCCGCCGTTTCAGCTGGATTAGAATCAATGGCTTCTAAATTATTCGTCTGTAAATATTCTTCCAGTGGAACCACCGTTGTAGAATTTATCTGCTCAAATAAGGTTTTAAGTTCTTTTAATGATATATTTAATGCAGATGCAAGTTCTTCATCAGTAGCACTTCGTCCAAGTTCCGATTCAAGCTGACATACTACCTGCTCATATTTGCGAATCTTTTGACGCATAGTTACAGGTATCCAGTCTTTAGAACGCAGATAATCTATCATTGCACCACGAACTCGAACACTCGCATAAGTTTCAAATTTAATATTTCGATTAATTTCAAAACGTTCTATTGCATCAATCAAACCAAAAAAACCACTGTTAATCAAATCATCTTTATCAATATGTGTCGGCAAACTTATGGCAAGCCTGCCTGCAACAAT
Organism: Selenomonadaceae bacterium; assembly: GCA_017484235.1. Taxonomy (GTDB): domain Bacteria; phylum Bacillota; class Negativicutes; order Selenomonadales; family Selenomonadaceae; genus Quinella. The sequence continues at coordinate 9,583 of JAFUTM010000151.1, read as the reverse complement.
TTTTATCAGTGGAAGATAATGTTCAGCAAGTTGGTTGCGTGTTTCCATATCTTTTTTCAGACGATATCTATTCCAAAGTTCAGAAACATCAACGGTCATTTTGAACAGTCCTCCTCCATTTCAAAATATTGTAAAAGATATTGTTGCTATAAACTACAAATGATTAACGCTGATTATTATTAACATTTGGCAGACTTTGTTCATCTAAAGGTTTGAAGCCTTCTGCCTGTTCATCAGTGTCATTTATATTTTGCTGCGAGTTTTCACTAGGAATATTGTTTGGATTTACCGTATTAACTTCACCATTTTTCATTTTATAATAATCTTCCTGCATATCTAGTACATTTGATACCAGAGCCGCCGCAACACCTGAAATAAAGAACGCAAAAATTGCACGGAAAAAAGCAGTCATAAATCTTACATCATTGAACATTGCGGTAACAAAAACAATAAAAGCCGATAATATTGCAAATGCTAAAGATATAGCCAGCTTTTCAATAAACAAGCTAACGGCATATTGCTGCAGGTCTTCTAAATCTGAAGCTAAAGGATTGGGCGGCGGCACTGTTTTAGATGTAACTTGTGACGGTTCTGGCATAGTTACCACCCCTTATTTAAATATCCTTTTCACCACGATCTATAGTTTTAACTTTATAGACTCCATTTGATAAATCAATTTGCACAGTCCGTCCATAATTGCCGCCGGTATCTTCAGCGATCAAACGAATACCCATTCGTTGAAGTATTTTTTTAACAGTTTCAGCATTTCTATTTCCAACACGCATTATGTCAGTAGCGTTGGAAAAAGCAAACATCTGTGCGCCGCCTGCAATTTTGGCAACTAATCTGCTGCGAGAGGCACCCATAGCAATCACGTCATTAAACATAAGAGGAAGACCGGTATCTGCAAATTTAGCTGGATTATCACTGGCTCTGGCTTGAGTACTATCTGGCAACATAATATGAAGGAGACCACCAATTTTGGTTTGTGGATCGTAAAGTGAAATGCCAATACAAGAACCTAAACCATAGCTGATAAGAACAGAAGGCGCACGACCAACCTTGTAGTCAGCCATGCCGACACGAATAAGGTTAGCCATATCATTCAACTCCTACGCCTTTAATTAAAATGCCAAGTGAACCCGGATCTGGTACTAAGAAAAAGTGTCCATTGATTCCATCGTCTTCTGCTAAAAATTCAGTTTCAATAACTAAAGCCTGATCACCCATCTGTCCAAGCTGTACCAAAATGACATTCAAAATCGCTCCTGCCATATCCATTGCCAATGCTGGAATCGAAGGCAGCATTGATATGTGAGTGAAATTGAAAAACGCATTCAGATAAGCTCCTGACAAAATATTGCCTATTTCCATAAGTGCTGATTCGTCCATAAAATCAAGTTTCTTGGTTGTTCCGTGTTCTCTGCCCATCAGTGTATCGACGAGATAAAATGCACTTTTCTGCGGCAGCAAAAACAAAATATTGCCAGGTGCTTTACCGTAAACACGAAGGAATACGCCAACCACAATGGTATCTGGACCACCAACGAGATCCGGCACTGTTTCAATTGGAACGAGTGCAACTTTTGGCACATTCCTATCAATTCTTTTGTTGATGATTTGCGAAAGAGCAGTAGCAGAATTACCAGCACCAACATTTCCAATCTCTCGCAAAGCATCAAGCTGTATCGGAGATAAATTTAATTCATCAATCATACTTTGACACCTCTGAATTATTATGACATTCCGACTATTTCTTCGAGATTGAGCATAATGACAAGTCTGCCATCAATATTGCCAATACCACTAAGAAATTTACTAATATCAGTTTTATCAACTGCTTTTTTAGGATCGACGAGTTTTGTTCTTATCGTCAACACTTCGGTTACAGCATCAACAAGCATTCCAACAGGCAGTTCACCAACCATAACTGTAACAATTCTTGTATCGTCTGTATAAGGTGTTTGTTCCAATCCAAGACGTTTTTTCAAATCTATAACTGGCAGCACACTACCGCGAAGATTAATAACACCTTTTATATAGTTTGCGGAAAATGGAACACGAGTTATATCAACCAGATTACGAATTTCTTGAACTTGAAAAATATTTACACCATATTCTTCTTCTCTGAGTTTAAATGCGACAATTTGAAGACCTTCGTCAAGATTATTGTCATCATCAGAAGCAGAACTATTGACTAAAGCGTCTTTTGCCATAAATTAAGCCTCCCTCTAAATAATTTGGAATGTGTAGTAATTTCTAATATTCGATTATTTAACATTACAAATATTTTTTATTTTATTTATTACTGCAGCATAGTTGCAACGTCCAAAATGAGAGCAACGCGGCCATCACCAAGTACCGTTGCGCCAGAGAACATTTTAAGTCCCATAAACAAGTTACCAAGTGTTTTGATAACGATTTCCTGCTGACCAATGAGTTTATCAACAACTATGCCCGCTTTTGCTTCACCGGCGTGAACAACAACAACAAATATTTCTTCTGAATCTTTAACGTGCGGCACAAATAATGTCTGCTCCATACGAATAATCGGAATTATTTCACCGCGCAGCACGATGACTTCTTTATTTTGGACAGTCTTGATGTCAGCTGGCTGAATATTTATAGTACTGTCAATTGAGCCAAGCGGTATAGCGTACATTTCTTCTTGAACTTGGACAAGCATTGCCTGAATAATAGCAAGCGTCAATGGCAGCTTAATTTTAAAGACACTGCCTTCATTAACTTTGGTCTCAACATCAACGTGACCAGACAACGATTCAATCTTAGAACGTACAACGTCCATACCGACGCCACGACCAGATATATCAGAAATCTTTTCAGCAGTTGAGAAACCTGGCAAGAATATAATTCTAACAGCATCTTGATCATCAAGTTTGGCAACTTCTTCTTGAGTATACAAGCCTTTTTCAACGGCTTTGCGTCGAATGACATCAGCGTCAATGCCTTTACCGTCATCAGTAACCATTATTACGACGTTGTTGCCTTCGTGGCGGGCAATAAGACCAACTTCACCGACGCGCGGCTTGCCTTTAGCTTCACGGTCATCAGGCATTTCAACACCGTGATCGAGTGAGTTACGAAGCAAGTGCATAATCGGATCGCCGATTTCGTCAATAACGGTACGGTCAAGTTCGGTTTCTTCACCTTCGATAGTGAGGTTGATTTCTTTATTGAGTTCTTTAGTAACATCACGAACCATACGCGGAAAACGGTTAAATACTTGACTGACTGGAACCATGCGGACTTTCATAACAATATTCTGTAAATCCGTTGTCACACGATCCATTTGTTCAAGCGTTTCAGTAAGTTCACTGAGCCTGTGAGTTTGTCCAATCTGCTCAAGACGAACTTTATTTATAACTAACTCGCCCATCAAATTCATCAATGTATCGAGTTTCTCAATATCAACACGGACAGACTGACTAGCGTGATTCTTCTTCTGACCACCACCAGCAGGTGCTTTTGCTGGTGCAGCAGCTTTTGCCGGTGCGGCAGGTGCTGCCGGAGCTGCAGGCTTAGGCGGTGCAGTGGCAGCAGCTTGAGGTGGTGGTGCGGCAGGTGCCGCTGGAGCTGCAGGAGCAGGTGCGGCAGGTGCCGCTGCGGCTGCTGAAAGATCAATTATGTTAGTTTCAGCTTTTTCAACTTCTGATATACTCAGAACTGCGTCGGTAACAGCTTTTTCCTCAGCACCAGTAACTAAAACTACGTCAAATGAACGTTCAAATTTTTCTTGTTCCAAATCTTCAGCTGGCGGAATGGATTTTATAACTTCACCAATCTCATCAAGTGCGTTCATAACCATATAAGAACGCGCTGATTTTAACAAACACGATTCCGACAATGTAACTTTGAGATGTATACCGCGCATTCCACCTTTTTGGGCTTCTGAGATTACGTTTCTATCTGTTTCAGAAAGTTCTACCGTCGAAGCAGCCCCACCTGCTGGTGCCGCCGCTGCCGGTGCTGCCGCTGCAGGTGCATTGGCAGGAGCAGCAGCTGGTGCCGCCGCTGCTGCCGGTGCTGAACCAGGCTTAGAAATGGCACTCAGTTTAGCAACTAAGTCGGAAACATCAATTAAATCTTCTGGATCGCCATTGCCGACGTTATTTATCATTTGCTCGAGGGAATCAATACACTTAAACAGCGTGTCAATGATGTCTTCACTAACTTTGAGCTGCTCTTTACGAAGCAGATCAAGAACGTCCTCCATTTCGTGCGTAAGTTCGGCGATTTTATTGTAACCCATTGTTGCTGACATACCTTTTAAGGTATGAGCATTTCGGAAAATTTCATTTAATACCGATAAATCTTCCGCGTTATCTTCAAGGCTTAAAAGACCATCATTTAATGACTGTAAATGTTCGTGCGACTCATCAAGGAACATATCCATATATTGGTTATTTTCCATTTATGTATTCCCCCCAAAATTTAATTAAGAATTTAGGAATGTTTAACCAAATTTGTAACTCAATTCTTAATTTATAATTTCTTATTCATATTTATTTTTTTACGGCATCAACGATCGCTTCTGCAATTTGATTTAATGGTCGGATTTCATCAGACAGACCAGCATCTACAACTGCTTTTGGCATTCCATATACGACGCAGCTTTCTTCATTTTGTGCTATGCAATAGCCGCCATTAGCTTTAATCTTTTTCATACCTTCGCAACCGTCGCAGCCCATACCCGTCATTATTACACTTACCAGATCGTTTTTAAACTGTGCAACAGAATCAAACAACACATTAACTGCCGGACGATGATTGCCAACTGGTGGTTCCTGACTCAAAACGATTTTTCTATTACCGCCAGCAGCTGGCGCAATCCTCATATGATAATTACCAGGTGCTATATAAACCTGACCAGCTTTTATAAGTTCATCGTGTTCAGCTTCTTTTACGGAGATTGCAGAAATTGAATCCAATCGTTCTGCCAGAGATTTAGTAAATCCAGCCGGCATATGTTGGACAATTACCACTCCGCAAGGTAAATTTCCAGGCAGGCGAGTAATAACTGCTTGCAGTGCCTGTGGTCCTCCAGTTGAAGTTCCAATCGCAACCAACTTTTTTCCGCCATTAGCCGCTAATGATGTTGATATTGGTTTTGAAGCAGATAGCGTAGGCGTAGATGTGGTCGGATTTGGAGCTGGAGTTGGAATCGTACTTGTTGACGGAACGCGTCTTATTGACGGTTTTTGTCCAAGTTTTAATCCAGTTCGTCTTTGAATTTCTATTCGTTTAGTACCCAAAGGTTCCGACAGTCTAGGAGTCGGCGGTTTTACCGATGAAAAAGTTGAAGCTGACGGAGCAGGAGTTGTAGAAGATGTTGGCGTTGTTTGGGTAGAACTAGATTGCAAGACGGAAGTTGACGAAGGTGTAGATGTTTTTGGAGTAAAAATTAATGGTTTTACTGGTGCTGAATGTCTATTTTTAGTGACGTGAGCTTGTGCGGCTTCGCGGCATTTTTGCAAGATTTCATCTTGTACATCATCAATTTTTGAAATAGAGCCGCCGGCTTTACTGACGAAATCGACTGCTCCAAGTGACAATGCTCTTATCGTTGCATCGGTGCCGCGTTGCGTCATACTGCTAAACATTACAACTGGAACCGGACATTCTTCCATAATAATTGCAAGTGCTGTAAGTCCGTCCATAACTGGCATCGTTACATCAAGAGTAAGAATATCCGGCTTTAACTGCTTAACTTTATCAATTGTATCTTTTCCATTGATCGCTGTTCCAACTACTTGAAAGTCACCCTGCTTATTAAACATATCGCAGAGGACTTTACGCATAAAAGCAGAATCGTCAGCAACCAAAACACGAATCATTCTGCTCACCTCATTTAAGCCTTTATCAAAAAATTACTATTTTGTTTAATATTAAATCACTTCTTAATTATATTCGCCTGTTAGTCAAAAGTTCCTTCAAATAATTAATAAAAATATAATATATTTTACAACAAAATAATCGACTAATCAAGTGTACATTTATTATTGATTAGTCGATTAAAACTCAAAATATAATTTTTATATAATAAACCCTAAAAGTCAAATATCTGATTCAAAAATTCGAGCCAGCCTTTAGTAATGGTCATCTGTTTCCCATTGAGAAGACTGTCAACCAATTGATTGATACATTTCGAGGCAATTGCATTTGGTTTTGCAACGATAAATGGTATCTGCTTTTTGACACATTCGGTCACAGCTCGATCTTCAAAAATATAGCCTGCACATTCTATTGGAACATTGAGCAGTGTCTTTGAAGTGGCATTGAGCTTATCTGTAGTATCAGTCGCTTCGTTTACGTCAAAGATACGATTAACAACCAAACGCAGACTTTTTTTATCTGAATGAAGAAAATAAGTTTTAATAACTGCAAAAGCGTCAGATAAAGCTGTTGGTTCCGGCGTAGTAATAAGTAAAACTTCGTCAGCTGCAATTACAAAATCAACAACGTTTCTGCCCAATCCAGCGCCAGTGTCAATCAAAATAATATCTGCAAAATCACTGCAAGGCGATAATTTATTATGCAGTCGTCTTCTTTCTTCAACAGTAAAATTCAATGCTTTTTCAACGCCGCTGCTGCCAGAAATGTAAGTTACACCGTGAGGCCCTTTAACTAAAACATCTTCAAGAGATACATCATCTTCCAATAAATCAAGCATATTACGTTTTGAAACGCTGCCGAGTACAACGTCGACGTTAGCCATTCCAATATCAGCATCGATAACTAAAACACGCTTGCCGATCATTTGAAGTGCAATAGCAAGATTGACGGCTAAATTAGTTTTGCCAACGCCGCCTTTGCCACTGGTAATAGTAATGACACGGGTATTTTTGTCTTGATCAAATATATTATTAGAAACGGATTCAGAAGCATTTTCGGATTGAATTTCGGCTCGATCTTCCATCAATTTTCTTAAATTCGACGCTTGATCTGACATATTTTTTCTCCATTTATATTAGAATGTCGTTCCTTCAAAAAAATAAATTAAAATTATTAAAAATTGCGTTTGAGCAGTAAATCAGCAAGAGCTTCCGCACTTGCCGGCGTAATGTCGTCCGGTACACTCTGACCGTTAGTCATATACGACAGCGAAAGTTTTTGCTTAAATAACAAATTTAAAACTAAGCCGACGCTTGCCGTTTCATCAGTCTTAGTGAAAATGATTTTTTCTGGCTCACACACGGAAAATTTATCTAAAATATCTTTGGCGTCACTGGCCTTAGTTGTTGTACTCAAAACGATATGCTTTTCAATGCGCTGATTAGCGCGTAAAAACTCCTGCAACTCTTTCATTTGATAATCGTTGTGCTGACTGCGACCGGCGGTATCAATTAAAATTAAATCACGATTGCGATGTTTATTAATTGCCTTAGCTAATTCATTCGGTGAATAAACAATTTCCAAAGGAAGGCCTAAAATATCGGAATATGTCCTAAGCTGTTCAACTGCAGAAATTCTATATGTATCAGCCGTAATCAATGCGGCTGATATGCCCTGTTCAAGCACAAATTTAGCAGCAATTTTGGCCAACGTAGTTGTTTTGCCGACTCCAGTCGTGCCAAGAAGGGCAGCAATCCTCACTCCGTGTCGATTGAGTCTAATACCTTCAGAGAAGTTTATATTTTCCGTCAAAAATTTTACTAAAGTGGACTTTGCTTCACGAGATTGACTATCAGAAAGTGTTTCACCGGCACCGGCATTAGCCGCCATATTGCTCAGAATTTCTTCGTTGACTTCCTGCCGTCTGAGTGCCTCGTGCAAAGAAATAGCACCGCGATCTCCATCTTTGCCGATAACTTTTGCAAGCAGTGCTTTCATCTGTGCAATTTCATTTTCAAGTTTTTTGATTTTAACTTGGCTTTCGCGTTCAGATTCATTAACTTCTACTTTAGATTGACTTTGAATCTGAGACGATTGCTGAGGTTGAGACGAAGATGGAGATTGTTGCTGTGACTGCATATACACTTGCTGCGACATTGACTGAGCTTGTGCCTGCGCCATTGCCTGCTGCATAGCCTGTGCCATTTGCATTTGATTAAATTGCGCTATCATCATTGCCTGTGCCTGCGCCAGCTGAGTAGGAGTCAATGGCTGTGTTAAATCAATTTGCTGTGGATTTTGAACGGAATTTACCGGCTGTTCAAATTGATTCTGCATTTGATTTTGTGGATATTGACTCTGATTCAATTGGCCTTGTACTGATGTTGCTGGATCAGTCGTTTGTACTGTCGAAGCCGCCGATTGAACATCTTGTACAGGTTGATTGTTAGGTATTGGCTGCGCCTGCGGTTGTATCTGTTGCACTGGTTGTACTGAAGGAACTGGAGACTGAGCTTGATTCTGCTGCTGCGAAACCACAGGTTGAGGATTAACATTTTGTTGTATATTTTGTGAAGGTGCAGCTTGCTGTAAATTCTGATTCACTACTTGCGGTATCTCTTCCTGTACAGCTGATGTTGAGGTTACTGGCTGCGGAGGCTGCGATACTAGTGGAGTTGCAGGTGCCTGTTGAATGGTATCATTTAAAGGATTAATCGTCGCTGTCGGCTCTACATTCTGTTGATTTACATTATAATTACTATTCTGTTCTGGTTCATTTGTATTTTCAACTGGTGCAGAATCTTCCACTTGTGGAGTTGTCAAGTTCTCATTTGCATTTATATTTGCATCATTACCATATTCAGATGAATTCGATGTAGAATCAAATTGATTTATATTGGACTCAATATCAACATTTGTATTGTAAGATTCAACAGATGATGTTTGAGTTGCTTTTTCAGATACATTATTATAACTATCATTTGTCGGAACATTTGAATCATCTGCATTGTTATCCCGTGATGATATATCTACTTCATACGGCAGTGAATCTTCCTCATACGGCATTTTACCAGAATTTTCATATGGCATTTTGTTTGAATTGATATCTGGATTTCTGTTGTTTGATTTCATTGCTTCTGTAAGAGAAGCCGCTTGATTCCTGCCATCTTGTATGCCATCTGACCTAACAGATGAATTATTTTCATCAATTACATTATCCTCAGAAGACGGCGGTTCCGGTAAAAACCTTGCGGTTGAATCGAGTTCTCGTTCAGCTAAAGCTACGCCCTCTGCCGTGCCGCTTGTTTTGTATTGTGATAATACGGATTGAGGCATTATTGGACGCTGCGGCTTATCGACTTCTTTTTTAACGACAGGTTTTTCGTCCTCAATCGCAGCGGTAATTTCAACAATCTCTTTACTGCCATAACCTAAAATACCGCCTTCTTTATATTTTTTCGTATGCAAAATGACAGCATCATCGCCAAGTTCTGCCTTCATTTTAGCAACGGCATCTTTCATACTGTTTGCCTTGAAAACTTTAATTTGCACCTTAAATCTTCACCACCCCAAGAATTTGAATTTCAATTGACGGATCAATTTCTGCATGTGACACTATTATAAGACCAGGAACTGATCTTTCAACGAGTTTTCTAAAATACAATCGCACCGCAGGACTCGTCAAAACAATCGCCTGATAACCCATATTAGTGAGTTTTTCAAGTTCAGT
>JAFUTM010000150.1 GCA_017484235.1 Selenomonadaceae bacterium | reverse complement strand
TTGGTTAAATTGAGAGGAGATTGTTAATGCCAGTACAAGAGGTAAGATGCAGCTTATGTAGACGCAAAATTAAAGTACACGACCAATACGATATACCGATATTTGATCCTAATACGGGCTTTGCGATATGTAAAAATTGCATAAAAGAGGTCAGCCGATTTTTAGACGAACACGATACAAATAAAAACAGAGTAACGACTGGATTTGCGGCTGCACTTAGTGATATATTAAAAAAGAATAAACCACACGTAATAAAAGCATATTTAGATGAATTTATTATTAAACAGGAACGTGCCAAAAAGATATTATCCGTTGCCGCTTACAATCATTATAAGCGTATGAAATATGATTACGAGCACAACAGCGGCGAAGAAGAACTTGATAAATCAAACGTAATAATAATGGGACCAACTGGCTGCGGTAAAACGGCACTTTTGTCGCATTTATCAAGACTTTTGGACATACCGTTTGCCGTTACAGATGCGTCGAGTTTAACGGAAGCCGGTTTCGTCGGTTCTGATGTTGAGGTTGCCGTCCGTAATCTATATTATGCAGCGGGCAAGGATATTGAACGAACTGAACACGGTATAATATATCTTGATGAATTTGATAAAATTGCGCGTAAGTCCGGCGAGAACAATTCAATCACGGCAGACCCTGGTCACGAAGGTGTACAGCAGGGCTTACTCAAAATGCTGGAAGGCAGTGTCGTTGAATTTACGGCGCGTGGTCAGCGTAAACACCCTGAAGCTCCAACGATTAAGGTCAACACTCGAAATATTCTATTTATAGTTGGCGGCGCGTTTGTCGGCATTGAAAAGATAATTGCTAAACGAGTAAAAAAAGGTGATTCCGGCATAGGTTTCGGTGCAGAAATTCCTACCAACGAAGATGAATCTAAACGATATGACGAATTGATTCATCAAGTGAGACCGGAAGATTTAATGAAGTATGGTATAATTCCAGAAATCATTGGCCGTCTGCCGGTTATTTGTACACTGGAAACTTTAGATGAAGATTCATTACTTCGTATTTTAACTGAGCCTAAGAACGCACCAGTTAAACAATATGAAAAACTGCTTGCAATGGACAACGTTAAACTTGAATTTGAAGAGGATGCGCTTCGGGCTGTAGCTAAAAAAGCGATTGAACGCAAAACGGGCGCACGCAGTCTCAAAGGCATAATCGAAGATACAATGTTAGACGTGATGTTTGACATTCCAAAATCGAATGAACCAAGAAAAGTTGTCATAACGGCGGCCTGTATAAATGAGGGTGAAACACCGAAAGTGTTGCCAATTGATGAAACTTATACATCTCACATTGACTTAAACAAAACGATTGACGATAATTCGCCTGATGACGAAGAGGATACACCAGCTTAATAAAAAAATTCCGTCACGATAATAATTAATCGCGATGGAATTTTTTAATGCTTAATTTTAGTTTAAAAGTTACAATATAGTAACAATTTCGTCACGAGTCTTGCGCATAAAATGTCTTTTACTTGGTTGACCAGCAGCACTATCATCAGCATAGCCGATTGGAAACAGTCCGACAATTTCATATTCAGCCATTTCTGGAAATAGTTCTTTAATTTTGGGAATGTCGATAACGCCGACCCACGTTGTCCTCAAGCCGAGAGCTTGAACGGCAAGTATAATATGAGACGCCGCGATTGCCGCATCGACTTCTGAAAAATTCTTTCCGTCACTCTTGCGAATCCAGGCTTCAGCCGGCTTGCCGCCAACGACAATAATATTTGATGCGCCGAAACCATATGGCGTCACTTCGTTGATCTTCTTTAGCCCATCGGCGGAATTAATAAGCCAAAAGTGGACAGGCTGAGCATTGGTTGCAGACGGAGCGGATATTGCCGCCTCGATAATTTTGTCGATTTTCTCCTGCTCAACGGGCTGATCCTTAAACTTCCGGCAAGAGTAACGCTCTTTAGCTAAGGTTAAAAAATCCATATTTAACACTCCTCATCTATTAAATTTCATTATTTTGAATTGCCAACATTGCAAGTTTTAAATTATCGTAAACTGTGCAGATTGATTTAATCTCATCGTCAGGCAAAACTTGATCTGGAATCATTATGGTTAAAGCACCAGAAGCGTGACCGGCACGTACACCATTAAAACTGTCTTCAAATACATAACATTCACTTGCATCAAGATTCAAGCCCTGTGCCGCTTTGATAAAAATATCCGGTGCTGGCTTGCCATTTTTAATTTGATCGCCGCCGATAATTGATCTAAAATATTGTCTTATATTTGAACGCTGCAAATTTTCTTCTATAGTTGAAGCAAATGAGCTGCTTGCAACCGCCATTAAAATGTTTTGAGAATTAAAATACTCAAGAATGTCTTTGACACCTGGCATTAAATCGAGCTTCTTTTTTGCTTCGGACTTTGCGAAGTTGACAACTGTTTCAATATATTTATCTGCGTCAATTCCAGGATAGAATTTGTGTAAAATATCGGGCATAACTGCCCAGTTTGAACCGCTCATCTTTAATGCAAGTTCCGGTTTACGCTCAACGCCAAATTTGTCTGCCGTTTCAATCCAGCCTTGACTATAATATTTTTCTGTATCAAGCAATGTGCCGTCCATATCAAAAATTGCTCCGCGCTTCAATACAATCACCTGCTTTATAATTTTTATTTATTATATTTTATGACATCTTAAAATATTAGTCAATATTATGATTAACTATTGAACACATTAATTGAATTATTGACTTTGTCGCAAAATAAAGTATAATGTTAGTGTCAAAATTAAATTTGAGGTGATAAAATGGAATACGAAGCAGTGATTGGTCTTGAGATACACAGCGAGTTGAAGACGGCAACCAAAATATTTTGCGGCTGTGCGACGACCTTCGGTGCCGAACAAAATACGCACACATGTCCAGTCTGTTTAGGGCTGCCAGGTGTTTTGCCTGTTGTCAATAAAAAAGTGGTTGAGTTTGCAATTAAAGCTGGTCTTGCTACTAATTGTACAATTAATCAGTATAGTAAATTCGACCGTAAGAATTATTATTATCCAGACCTGCCCAAAAACTGGCAAACGTCTCAATATGATTTGCCGATTGCTGAGCACGGCTGGGTTGACATTGATGTTGACGGTCAAAAGAAGCGCATTAGACTAACTCGCATACACATGGAAGAAGACGCCGGCAAACTTGTTCACTCCGGCACAACGATTAAAGATTCAGCGACCTCAAACGTCGATTACAATCGTACAGGCGTACCGCTGATTGAGATTGTCTCCGAACCGGATATGAGAAGTGCTGCTGAAGCGCGTGCATATATGGAAAAGATTAAATCCATACTTGAATACATCGACGTATCAAACTGCCGTATGGAAGAGGGCAACCTCCGCGCAGATATAAACGTTTCATTACGTCCAGTTGGTTCTGATAAGCTCGGCACACG
>JAFUTM010000149.1 GCA_017484235.1 Selenomonadaceae bacterium | reverse complement strand
GAACAATTATGTGTTGCGTCAAAGTATTTTTTCTTAATCTGTAATAAAAAAGTTTTTGCTTCGTCCTCCGTTTCAACGTGCTTAACGTGCGATATAAACCGTGACTTCGGTATTATATATTCAGCTTCATATGTTTCATCGCCGGCTGTTGTTTTATATTTTGTTAAGCTCATATCTTCCTCCAAATTATTATCTTGCTTTTTATATAATCATATTTTATAATTAACATTATAATTGGAACTATATTGAAAGGCAAGTGATTTAATTGTTTAGTAAAGAACATACAATGATGGGCGTTGCATATCCGGCTGGCTTCAAGGCAGCGGGCGTGCGTGCTGGAATAAAGAAGAGCGGCAATTTAGATGTTGCGGTAATCTATTCTGAAAATGAGGCGGCGGTCGCTGGCGTATTCACTAAAAACCAGGTTGCAGCAGCTCCAGTCAGAGTCAGTAAGATTGTCGTTGGCACTGGCACCGCTCACGCAGTTGTTGCCAATGCTGGTTGCGCTAATGCCTGCACCGGTGAGCAAGGTCTCCGCGACGCTGAGAAGATGTGTGACATTGCTGCCAAAGAATTAAACTGCCGCAATGATGACGTTATTGTTGCGTCGACCGGCGTAATTGGTGTTCATTTGCCGATGGACAAAATGGAGACTGGTATTAAAGCTGCCATTAAAGAACTCTCCAAAGAAGGCAGCGTAAACGCAGGCAATGCCATAATTACAACCGATACTTATTCAAAGGCTTGCGCGACCGAAGTCACAATCGGTGGTAAAGAAGTCCGCTTCGGTGCAATCGCCAAAGGTTCCGGTATGATTCAGCCTGATATGGCAACTATGCTTTGTTTTATCACGACCGATGCCGCGATTGATCACAAATTATTGCAGATTGCTCTCAGTGAGATAACGGAGACAACGTTTAATATGATTTCCGTTGACGGCGATATGAGCACCAACGATATGGTCACCGTTATGGCGAATGGACAAGCCGGCAACGCCAAGATCACAGAAAAGAATGGCGACTATGATATATTCTATAATAAGCTTAAAGAAATTTGCACGGAACTTTCCAAGCGCATTGCTGCTGACGGTGAAGGTGCGACCAAATTTTTAACGATTCACGTCAGTGGAGCAGAAAAATTTGCCGACGCTAAACAAGTTGCAATGAGCGTTGCTAAATCGCCGCTTGTAAAAACGGCGTTTTTTGGCGAAGATCCGAACTGGGGCAGAGTCATTTGCGCGGTTGGTTATTCCGGTGTCAGAATGAGTCCAGAGAAAACCATTGTTAAATTTGGCGATGTGACGGTTTACGCTCACAGTATCGGTGCTGAATATGACGCCGAAGCTCTTAAAAAAGTTATGGCGGCTCACGATATTCTTATTGACATTGATCTCGGTGAAGGCGACGCTGATGCAACCGTCTGGAGCTGCGACTTCAGTTATGAATACGTCAAGATCAACGGCGAGTACCACACCTGATTTTATTTGTTGATTTTTAATTGTTAATTTCTTATTGAGTGAAGGAGGTGGTTTTTGTGGCTAAGACTCAACAACAAGTCATTAAAGATTTTATGTCTGCTCTCGTAAACAATGAGACGCTGGATCTGGACGAGGCAGTGTACGTTGCGTGTAGTGAAGTACCTGAATCTAAAAAATTTAAAACTATGAATGATGCTACTAAAAGATTTATAGATGATTGTAACAATTTTATGGAACCATATAAAGATTATGCAGCGTCACATTATCACAAGGATACAGATTATAACAATTATCTTAACAAAAAAGCCAAAGAATTTCTGATAACATATTGTGGCATTGATCTTGATAATGAGGATACCGGAGCAATCACTGGTAAAGATGCCGGCGGCTCAACAATAGAGAAGACAGCTGAATCTATTGTGCCAGAAACCGATTCTTCAGATGAACCTAATTTTGTTGATGTTATTATAAATACATCTACTGGGGAACATGAACCAATTCAATCTTTAAATTTTACGAGAAATGGTTTAGAAATATTGGTTTATGATTCATTATCTTCTGATGAAAAGAAAGTCGTACGTGGACTTTATAAATGGTGGATAGAAGAAGGTCTTAATCTTATAAAAGAATCATATGATATAAGTTTTAATGAAGAAAGAAGTTTTAATGAAGAAAGTGTAAGTTTTCATAAATTACGTATAATTTTTTATGATAATGAGAGTTCGTCTGTGTTAGCTTCTACAGGTGGTAACGGCGAACCTTGGAGTTTATCTCGTCTTGATCATGCATTTATAGGATATAGGGACTTAAATATTAATATAGCACATTATAAAAACCTAATTTCATCAAATGAGAACGGAACTAATGGTTCTGTTGGAAAATATTTAGATAGGACTATTGCACACGAATTAACTCACGCCGTAATGAGTGCAAATATTAATGATTACGATGATTTACCAGAATTTATAGTCGAAGGTATGGCAGAACTTACACACGGTGTAGACGATGTGCGCGGAGATAATATATTAAAATTAGCACTTGGTGCTGTTGACAGTTTGGGTGATATGAGACTCGAGAAAGCACTTAATCCAAATAATATAGCTGTTGATAGTAATGATTACTACGCAGGCGGCTACATGTTTTTGCGTTACTTTGCCAAGCAAATATCGGAAGTATTGCTGGATACATCAGAACCTGAACCGGAACCAGAAACGTCATCGTCGGCAGTTGAAGTTATGCACAACTTTTTAGATTCGTTAAATAACACTTATCTGCGTGGCAATGCGGCAGTAAATGAAGCAATACAATCAAGTTCCAATTTTACCGATTTGGAAGATTTAATCAATAAATTTATCGCTGATTTCAATCAATCGTCAAGCGGTGATGATTTTTTGAAAACGTATTGCGGTATTAACCTCGACAATGAAGACACCGGTGCAATCACTGGCAAAGATGCCGGTGGTAGTGTCGTTAAAACCAAAGAGTCTGTTGTCCCTGAATTAGGAAGCACTACATCATCTTATCCTGATTCAAATTCCATTTATTATCGCGGTCTTACAATTAATTTTCCTTCAAGGTATTCTTTGAATGAAACGCAACAAAATATAATTGCCGGAATAAATACCTGGTGGTTGAAAAGTGCTCTTGACCTTGCTGAAGAAACATACGGTCTTAGCTTTAATGATAGTGGAGTGACGTTTAATACACTGGATATTAGTTTTGATGTATCAGAAGCTCCTGAGAGAGATTCTTATTTTATGTTTTGGTCTAATGATTGGACTGGTAAGGTTTCCAGAATGACTTTACATATAAACAGTGACCATTATACTTCTCTTACAACTACTGATACCAATGGAACCAATACCTCCTCCGTAAGTAATAAATATCTTGATGAAGTCATTGCTAGTCTCATAAACAATGCTTTAATTGCGGCTAATGTCAACTATAGCTGGAAATTACCAAGTTTTGTTGATTATGGATTAGACTTCTTGATGACTGGTGCTGATAATGGTACTAAAACGAGAACGGCAATCATTGATTTGGCAAGTGATGCTGATAAGCTGATTGAGTTTACACTTAATAATAATCGTACTGCCGTTGGTTTGCGTGATACAGATACTTATGATTCTGCGGCTGGATATATGCTGATGAGATATTTAGCTAAAAATGCTCATAGGACATATGATTCAACCGTCAGTAAAGGTACTAAAGAAGCCGATATAATCAATATAATGAATGATGATTATGTGATTCGCACATACAGCGGCGACGATGTTATCTATAGTTGGGATTCAGCTTCAATTATTTACGCTGGTGAAGGTAACGATACCATTAAGAATTACAATTCGGATTACTACGACACTGGAAAGACCTCTGATAATAAGAATAGTATTTTACACGGCGGAGCCGGTAATGATTATATTCTTAACGCTAACCGAGATTCGACCATTAATGGCGGCACCGGTAATGATGTTATCGAACTTGCTGACGAGAGTACGAACGCGGTTATAAGGTATGCGTCTGGCGACGGCAATGACACGATTTATGGATTTACTGCGGCTGATATGCTTCAGATTATAAGTTCTGATTATATAATAGAAACTCGAGATGAAAACGTAATTATCAGCGTTCCTTCAGACGATGATTCCGGCACCATTACGGTAGTTGACGGAGCTTATACTGATCTTAATATTGTGACAGTTAAGGGCGACACAATCTTTGATGATGATACGATTCCTGAAGATGACACAACTTCCGACGGCAATGATGATTATACAATAAATAAGGCAATGACGGCAGTAACACTTGGTTCTGGTTTTAAGGGCACGTTTGATCTTGCTGATTTGGCTAAAGTTAAAACCGTTGTTGGTTCGCAGGTTTCTAATGATGTTGAGATTATCGGTAATGATAAGGTGAATAAACTGATTGGCGGCTCCGGT
>JAFUTM010000148.1 GCA_017484235.1 Selenomonadaceae bacterium | reverse complement strand
TCCTTGCTTATCAGAGAGCACTTGAACGCTATAAGAATGATGATTATGCACCATTTATAGCAATTGATCTTGGCAATATTTATAAAGAACAAGCGGCCTATTCAAAAGTGATAAAAACTTACGAAGAAGCCCTAAAATTGCCGGTCGTCTTGCGAAACAGCGATACTTATAAAGAATTTTCAAAAAATCTGGCATATTTACGAGTAGTTCAAACAGTGCTCATAAAACATCGCGCATTGTCTACTCCATTCAGTAAAATATCAGCTCAGTATATGCGCGAAATAGATAACGAATTTAAAGTTGCTCAGATGAAAATTAATCGCTCACGTTTTTAACTATGATACTTGACTAATGTTTTTGATAAATGTACAATTAACAGGCAAAACTGTAAATGCATTTCCTTGTTGATTTTAAAATTAAAATTGACAACATAAACTAATTAATGGAGGAATCGTTTATGAAAAAAAGTGTTGAAATTTTGGGTTTACCGGTTATAAGCATTACCGAAGGTAAAGAACTCGGTATGAGTAAAACTCTGCTTATTGATGCCAAAAATGGATTGGTAGCTGCGATTACAATTGAAGATGAAGACTGGTATCGCGGTGTAAAGCTCATACCTTATGAGTCAGTTATAGCAATAGGTGACGACGCTGTGACGGTTACGCACAGCGAAAATATTCTCAAACTTGACGAAGCTGGCGACTATGAAGCTCTGCTTGATGAGAATATTCGTGTTATTGGAACTAAAGCTATCACTAAAAATGGTACAATTCAGGGCAAAATTACTGAGTTGTTCATTGGTGACGATGGCAGAATAGAAAAATGCGAAATAACTGCACCAGATGGCACGACGAGTGAAGTGACTTCTGATCAGATTTCTATTTTTGGTAAGCAGGTTACGGTCATAGATACAGATTCGGAAAAAAAAACTGAATTTTTAACACCTGAACCAATTCAACCTATACAAGAGACAGCGATTGACACTCCAGAAATGCCTGTATCATCAACGACAGAAGAAACGGAGCCAATCGCTGTTTCTGTTGAAGAGCCAGCAATGGAAATGCCTACAGATATACCAACTGAGCCAATGTCGGAACCTGCAGAATCATTCGCTGAGCCAACACCAGAAGCACCAGCAACACCTGAGATGCTGGAAGAATCACCAGCTGAGCCTGTGGCCGAATCAGTACCAGAAGCAGTTGCTGAACCGATGGTTGAAGCAATGCCGGAGCCATTAAGTGAACCGGTTGCAGAACCTGCAGCTGAACAGCCAGCTATACCGGAAATGCCAATGGAAGCACCTTCTGATGTTGAATCAAGTGATATGCCGGCTGGAATGGAAGAAGCAATGACGCCGGAACCAGCTGCCGAAGTACCAACTGAACCAACTGCTGAGGCAATGCCAGCTGAGTCAGCAATGGAAATGCCTGCAGATATACCAACTGAGCCAATGACAGAAGTAACACCAGAGACGATAACTGAGCCAATGCCAGAGTCTACAGAATCATTCGTTGAGCCAACACCGGAAGCACCAGCAATGCCTGAGATGCCAACAGATTTACCAGTTGAGCCTGTAGCCGAATCAATACCAGAAGCAGTTGCTGAACCGATGGTTGAAGCAATGCCGGAGCCAGTAAGTGAACCGATTGCAGAACCTGCAGCTGAGCAGCCAGCTATACTGGAAATGCCAATGGAAGCGCCTTCTGATGCTGAATCAAGTGATATGCCGGCTGGAATGGAAGAATCAATGACGCCGGAGCCAGCTGCCGAAGTACCAGTTGAACCAGTTGCTGAGGCAATGCCAGCTGAGCCGGCAATGGAGATGCCTGTAGATATGCCGAGCGAACCAATGACAGAAGCAACACCAGAGGCAATAACTGAGGCAATGCCAGAGTCTGCAGAATCATTCGTTGAGCCAACACCGGAAGCACCAGCAATACCTGAGGTACCGGAAGAATTACCAGCTGAGCCTGTAGCTGAATCAATACCGGAGGCTGTACCAGTTGCTGAACCAGTACCTGAGACAGTAATTGAGCCAACTGCGGAGCCGGTTGTTGAGCACGAACACCCAGCAGTAGAGTCGGCCTCAGCACAAGTTGAATTGCCAATAACTGAGCCAATGCCGGAACCAGTTGCAGAACAACCAGCCGAACCAGTAATGCCAGAAATGCCAACAGAAACGCCAATTGAACCTGTAGTTGAATCCGCGCCGGAAGCAGCACCAGTTGTAGAGCCAACACCAGAGCCAGCTGCAGAACCTGTCAGCGTACCTGAGCCTGAAAATAAACCAGAAGCACCAAAAGCCACTATGACACAACAAGCTGAGGCCCTTCGCGCAGCACTCAAAAAAGCTATGAGCAATCAAGCTAAAGCCAAAGCCGCAGCAACAAAGACAACCACTCCTGTTGACTCTCAGAGGAAACAGGCGGCTGATAAAGCTACGGAGGAACGTCATCGTCGTTTCCTGCTTGGCAAAAAAGCAATGAAGACTATTACGACTGATAAAGGAATTGTCGTCGTTGAAGCTGGCGCTGACATTACTGAAGAAGTTCTTCAAAAAGCTAAACTTGCGAATAAATTCATTGAATTGTCAATGAGTGTTCAATAAGTTTTGATGAATGTGTTGAATATATTTTTTAAAATAAAAAAAACTTTACTTTTCACTAATGGTAGTTGTTTGAGTGGAAAATAAAGTTTTTTTATAATTAATTGGAGTATTTAAATGCTAAATTCTGATAAAAAAGTTGCTGCCAGATATGTAAGTGAGATTAAACGTCTGGCATCAAATTTATTAGTTAAATCTGATAAAAAAACTATTCGTTTAATGGAAGTCTGCGGCACTCATACCGTTGCTATCTTTCGTGCCGGCATCCGCCAGTTTTTACCGGATAATATTGAGCTTGTTTCTGGTCCTGGATGTCCGGTGTGTGTCACTAATGATGATTATATTGATAAGGCGATTGCCTATTCAAAATTGGATAATGTAATTATTGCGACGTTCGGTGATATGTTAAAAGTGCCAGGCTCCAAATCCAGTCTTAACGAAGCACAAGCTGACGGTGCGGACATAAGAATCGTCTATTCACCATTGGATTCAATTAATATCGCTAAGGAGAATCCGAATAAACGAGTTATATTTTTAGCGGTTGGATTTGAGACGACGGCACCAACGGCAGCAGCAACCGTTTTAGCGGCAAAGTCTCAAAATGTCAAAAATTTATTTATGATGTCGGCACAAAAATTAGTGCCGCCTGCGCTCAAAATGTTATTAAACGATGATGAGGTCAAAGTCGACGGTTTTATTTTACCTGGTCACGTTGCAGTAATTATCGGATCAGAGGCCTTTAAATTTTTAGCTGAAGAATATAAAATATCCGGCGTTGTGACTGGATTTGAACCGCCGGATATTCTGCGTTCTATTTTAAGATTAATGATGATGATCGATAATAATCATTCTGAGGTGTTAAACGAATATACAAGCGTGGTTAAATCTGAAGGCAATGTTTCTGCGCAGAAGATTCTCAATCAAGTATACGAAGTCGTTGACAGTGACTGGCGTGGTATTGGTTCAATTAAAAATTCTGGTCTTAAATTGCGTGATGAATTTGCCGAATTTGACATTGAACAGGTTATGCCGGTGCAAGTAGACACTGTTTCTAAACATAATGCCTGTCGTTGTGGTGAGGTATTGCGCGGCGTGATTACTCCTCATAAATGTCCGTTGTTTGGTAAGCATTGTATTCCGACTCACGCTGTTGGTCCGTGTATGGTATCCGTTGAAGGTGTTTGTGCTGCCTGGTACAAATATGGTAGCAGTAAATTTTTGATTAATTAGCCATCTTCCGGTTTTGTAATTATGTCTAAATGTTTGAGGCTAAGTTTAATTTTTAAATATTTGAAACTTCTTTCTTGGCCGCAAGAAAGAAGCAAAGAACTCTCCTCACTGTCTCGCGTCCGGCTCGCCGCGTTCGGGTTGCGCTCGCATCCAGCTCGCGGATTTTTGAAGTTCGTAGATTTTAAATTACGAATTACGCATTATTTTAATTCCTAATTTCTCATTCCTAATTCCTCATTAATAGTTATGTGGATCGGCTTTGCAGATTTTATCCATCCAGTCGAATAACTCAACAAGATCGTAATCGCCCGCGTGTCCACGATTCCAAGGCACAAAGAAATCTACATAAACGCCCTGATTCTCTAATTTAAGTGCCAGTATTGCTGGAATTGCAAGTGAAGTATCACGGTCAAGCGCTCCGTGACGAATTCTGAAATAAGGAGCATAAGTAGCGTTACCGCCGATAAAATTCATAGGATTCATCAATCCGATCACTGATTCATCAGCCATTGCACCTTGAACGGTTTCGTATTGTTTAGAAATCGGAGTAAAATGTCTCGGCTCATTTGTATTAGTAGCAAACTCATCATTTTCACCTGAAGTTAAATCAAGCTTATCAAATGCCGGAGCTGCTTTCAGACGTTTAATAGCGAACGCATATATATCTAAATCAACATCAACCACACGTCCGTTATTTATAATCACCCATTCAACATTAGAAATATCGATGCCCTCATCTATCGCAGACTGAGCTGACTCAATCAATTTGGATTTAATATAATCCTTAAATGAGCCGTTGCCTTTGTCATCAAGGACCAGCTGATTATTGTTTTTATCTAAAAGGTCTAAGCTGTTCAGATAGATTGGAAATGCATCTTTTAAAACTTTAGATACGGCAATTTCCGCTTCTGTCATTTCCGCAGCGGAAGCGGACTCTGTTGGTGCGTTGTCAGGACGATTCATAACTTGCGTATCATTTACCGGCATTTGCATATGATTTTGATGATAAATATTAATGCCGTTAAACAACCACTCATAAGCCATATCTGCATTTTCAAGGTTCGTTATTGGGCAGTAGTCACTTGATGCAAAAATATTATCAGCCCCTCTAGCTGCACCAATTTCATTAAGATAAGGCTCATATTCTTCAGCGTTGCCCGTAACACCAAGAAGTGCTGATAATGCGCCACCTGCACTTGTACCGTTGGAAATTATCATTTCAGGATCTCCAGCTGGAAGCATATCTCGATTGAAACGCAAATAACGAACGGCTGCTTTATAGTCAACAATAAGCGCAGGAGCCTTGCCAACGTAAACGCCGTTTACAACGTTTGTACGACCGCGAATTGCTGGGCAGGCAACAACATAGCCGCGTGACAATGCAAATAAAACTGCGTTAGCACTGCCAGACATTCTATCATTTTCAATCGGTGTAAGAGCTTTGCCAGGCATATAACCGCCAACACTATTTGGCATAAAAATTGGTGCCGTTTTCGCCGTGTAGCCGTTTATTGTTTTTCCTTCCAAGTAACCTTTTGGAATGTAAATATTCATTGACTGATATGCGGCATCTTTAGGCTTGGCAACATAGACAATATTTTCATAGGCAATATAATCTACAACCTGACCATTGCAGTTTCTCGAATATTCTATACCAATGCTATCGTCAAAAGTGAGGTCATAAACTCCATCTCGGATTGGGTTGGCGGCAACGAAGTCACTTTCTGATGTCATAGGCTGTGCCCACACTGCATCGGTCATAACTGGCGTCATTAATAAAGCGCCTGCACTCAACGCAGCAATCAGTGAACGTTTTAAAAATTTTCTACTCATATTTTATATCTCCTTATAAATATATTTAGAATTAAATTTATTTAATGATTCATTATAAACTATTTCAAAAATTTTTGCACATCGTTTATAAAAATTTTAATAATTTGTGCTGCAATTTTTGTGGCGGAATGTGAGGTTAATATGCAAATACAGGTAATGAAAAATATTTTAGGGCAAAACAATAAAATCGCTGATGATAATCGTAAACTATTCAGCGATAACAATGTTTTTGTTATAAATCTTATGGGTTCGCCTGGCAGTGGCAAAACTTCTCTGCTTGAAGCGACAATTGCCAAACTCAAAGACGAAATTAAAATGGCGGTTATCGAAGGCGACTTATTTACTGCCAAAGACGCAGAACGTATTGAACGCCATAATGTGCCCGTTATTCAAATTAATACGGCTGGCGGCTGCCATCTCGACGCACCTATGGTTAAGCGTGCTGCCGAGTCACTTAACCTTGAGTCGTTGGATTTAATCGTTGTTGAAAATGTGGGCAATCTCGTTTGTCCGGCGGAATTTGATGTTGGCGAAAATGTTAATGCTGTCGTTTTGTCTATTACTTAAGGTGACGATAATCCACTTAAATATACATTGATTTTT
>JAFUTM010000015.1 GCA_017484235.1 Selenomonadaceae bacterium | reverse complement strand
TTTAGTATCAGCAACAATGATGAACATCATACAAAAAAATATCGTCATTGCTAACATTGCGCCTTTATAGACTACTGGATTTTGTCCA
Organism: Selenomonadaceae bacterium; assembly: GCA_017484235.1. Classification (GTDB taxonomy): domain Bacteria; phylum Bacillota; class Negativicutes; order Selenomonadales; family Selenomonadaceae; genus Quinella. The sequence continues at coordinate 12,719 of JAFUTM010000015.1, read as the reverse complement.
GAAAGAAATTTATATGACAATAAGGTTAAGCCCAAACACATAACGAAAACAGCATACTTAAATGTGCTGATGAAAATATTATCGTCATCTTCGTAATTAATCTGCCTCTCATTCATCTTTGCAGCGTGCCTCAGACCCATAATTGCACCGAGTAATAAAGCATATACTCTTGTATCCGTGCCATAATATAAGCGCGTAACATCGACATTGTAACTATGCATAACCGGCATTAGCACTGCTGCAGCCACAGCTAAAACCGCAATAAAAGCAAGACCAACATTTTTGCCGCCGTTGCTTTCAAGCCAGGAATACATCATAAACAGCAGTGGCCAGATTAGATAGTATTGCAGTTCAATGCCCAAAAACCAAAGGTGTGTGAACGGAGAGCCATTGCTAATCCGCGCAAAATAGTCGGCGTTTTGAGCAATTTGCCACCAGTTATTATAACCGAATACAACGGACATAATTTCTGGTCGAATAGACTCAATAACTTTTGGTGCAAAGAAATGATATACACCGATAGTTAAGAGTATCACGACCAGAAGGGAAGGATATATGCGTTTTATTCGCTTACAATAATAGTTGATTATACTAAACTGCCCTGACAGGCGTGCTCTTTCACTTGTAAATCCAAGCAGATAGCCAGTCAGGACAAAAAACAATGAAACTCCAAAATATCCGCCAGGCAGCATTTCTGGAAACATATGAAAAAGTGTAACGCCAACGATTGCCAATGTTCTAAAAGCGTCTAATCCTAAAATACGCGATGATTTTTCGTTGGCTATTCCAGCTATATTCATAACTAAAAAATCAGACTCCTTAAAATACAAGATTTTTTACACTGTTGAATATATGTTCAAAAGAAAATTTTATGTCAACGTAATCAAACAATAGATATAAAATTTTCTTATTTAAATGCATTTTACGACAATTATTAAAAAATGTCAAATTTTGAACAGATATACATTATAAATTCCATTAAATCAATCGTGTAAAAAACCAGTCAAAGGGTCAGAGGCCGACGCGCCGCGTGTCAATACGCGGCCTAATCCGGCAAGATATGCATTTCGTCCGGCTTCAATTGCTTGACGGAAGGCCGACGCCATAAGAGGAAGATTGCCTGCCGTCGCAAGGGCAGTGTTAGCCATAATAGCCGCTGCGCCCATTTCCATTGCCTCACAAGCCTGTGACGGGCGACCAATGCCGGCATCTACAATTATTGGCAGCTCAATCTCGTCAATCAGTATCTGTATAAAATCACGAGTTGCCAGTCCTTTGTTTGAACCAATTGGAGCCGCCAACGGCATTACCGCTGCTGCACCAACTTTAACCAATTCACGTGCGACATTAAGATCAGGATACATATACGGCATTACGACAAATCCTTCAGCCGCCAGCATTTCTGTTGCCTTAATAGTTTCGTAATTATCCGGCAGAAGATACTTCGAGTCGCGCATGATTTCAATTTTTACAAAATCACCGCAGCCTAGCTCGCGTGCCAAACGTGCAATTCTAACCGCTTCTTTAGCGTCACGCGCACCGGAAGTATTTGGCAATAACGTTACATTCTTTGGTATATAATCTAAAATATTTTCGTGTTCTTTGGTGTTTGCGCGGCGCACGGCAACCGTAATGATTTCGGCACCAGCATCTTTAATGGCAGCTTCTATCAGCTTCATTGAATATTTACCAGAGCCGAGAATAAACCTGGAATTAAATTCGTGTCCACCAATAATTAATTTATCTTCACTTGACATAAAATACCTCCACTAATTAATAATGATGAATTAGGAATTAGGAATAAAAACAATACATAATTCAACATTCCTCATTCCACATTCCACATTCCTAATTAGTTTACCCGCCGCCCATAAAACTGATGATCTCAATCGTGTCGCCATCTTTGATAACTGTTGAGCCATATTGAGTTTTAGGGACAATTTCTTCATTAAGCTCAATGACAATCGTACGCTCATCATAATTTGCGTTTTGAAGATACTCAGCTAATGTCTGACCAGCAGCCTCAACATCACAGCCATTAATCTTTACCATACAGTTTATCACCTCCATATCATAAAATACGAGTAGCCTCCCGATTGGAAGACTACTCATAAATAGGCTTGCAGTTTTACTATCAAGCATTTCCTACGTCGGCATTATCCGAATCAGGTTTATCGGTCGAAGGTTACACCTTCCTCTCAGCCTGTCACACAAGCTCCCCAAAATATATATATTTAAATAATTCACTACACCATAAGGCGTTGGAAAAGTTTATTTTTTAGCCTGTTCAGCTTGATAGCTTTTAACAATAGCCGCATCCGCTTCACGTTTAGCTCTATTGATAGAAAGTGATATTCTTTTGCGTTTAACATCAATGCGCATTATTTTCACCTTAACAACATCATTAACGTGAACAGCCTCATCAGCACGTTCTATTCTTCTGTCACTAAGCTCACCCATTGGTATAAGACCGTCAAAACCTGGCTCAATCTCCATAAAGGCACCAAAATCAGTTAATTTTATAATTTTGCCCTCTATAAGATCGCCTTCTTTATATTTGTCGGCTTTATCAAGCCACGGATCACGCAAGGTATCTTTAATGGAAAGTGATATACGTCTGGAATCAGAATCAACGTTTTTGACATAAACGTCTATTTCATCGCCAACTTTAATGACATCAGAAGGCTGTTTGACTCTTTCCCAAGACAAATCAGAAATGTGCGCAAGTCCGTCAACACCGCCAATATCAATAAATGCACCATAATCAACAAGACGCTTGACTACGCCTTTGACCGTTTGACCAGCTTCAAGAGTTGCAAAAATTTCATCTTGTTTTTTGACTCGTTCATCTTCCAGTATCTGTCTGCGTGAAAGGACAAGGCGTTGTTTATGAACATCAATTTCAAGCGGTGTCACTTTAAAAGTTTGACCAACATAAACATTGAGGTCTTTGACAAAATGCAGTTCCATCTGAGACGCTGGAATAAATCCGCGTAATCCATTCACAGACGCAACTAAACCGCCTTTAACAACCTGGGTTATTTTAGCTTCAATAGCTTCACCGCGTTCTTTTACAGCCTCCATTTCTTTCCATGCAACCATGCGGTCAGCTTTTACTTTAGAAAGTGCGCCGCCATTTTCGCCGCCGAGTGATTGAATGTAAACGTCAATTTTATCGCCGACTTTTACCACATCTTCGGCAGATTCTGGCTCTGGATATGCCAACTCCCTTTTAGGCACGGGTATTTCCTGTTTATAGCCTATGTCAACAAAAGCCTCATTGCGGTTGACTTGCACCACTGTGCCTTCCACAACTTCGTGTTCACGAATATTTTCCATATCGCCGGCTTCTTCAAGCAAGGCTCCCATATCCTCTACTTTTCTAATATCATCTGACACTTTTTATGTACCTCCCAGATTATCCAGTCCGGCGTTGAGGCTCCGGCTGTGATACCTATTTTTTCAATTTGGTCTAACCATTCAGGTGAAAGTTCTTCGACTGTTTCAATATGATAAGTTCGACATTTTTCTTCGCAAAGTTGTGCAAGCCTTGTGGTATTGGCACTGTTTTTGCCGCCTATTACAAGCATTAAATCTACTTTTTGGGCAAGTTCTATAGCTGCTGCCTGTCTTTGATCTGTCGCCGTACAAATTGTTCGCAGTATTTTTATATCACTTGATTTTTCCAGCAGTTTATCGACAATTCTTTTAAAGCGTTCGCCCGAAACTGTCGTCTGCGAAACTATCCCCAGTTTTTGGCAAGACGAAATTTCTGTTGCTTCTTCTTCAGTTTCAAGTATAATGGCTTTATTATTTGACCATTCAAAAATACTTTTGACTTCCGGATGATTTTTTTCGCCGACTATCACAACTTTATAGCCTTCTTCGACGAGTTTTTTTGCCGAAAGTTGAGCTTTTTTGACATACGGACAAGTAGCATCCACAATTTTCAAGCCTTTAGATTCAGCTTCCTGGTAAACTTGAGGACCAACTCCGTGTGAACGGATTATTATTGTTCCCTCCTCCATATCAGATAGATTTTCCACAACATCGACGCCCTCACTTTTTAAGCGTTCGACCATCTGTGGATTATGGATAATCGGTCCAAGTGTACAGCTTGTGCCGTCTGTATGTTCTCTTGCAATTCGTATTGCTCGCTTTACTCCATAACAAAATCCCAGATACTCTGCTAAAATGATTTCCATCTTTTCACCTTACTAATACGTTGTAGACAATAAATCTATTAAAAAAATTACTCCATTATATTAAAATCCTCAACTTATCTACAACTAAAATTTAGTATAACATTAATATAGCTATCAATCAATATTTTTTTTAAATTATTTGAATATTTTTAAGTTATTTATTAAAATTTTTTCTTAAACTTGCGATTTCATTCATTATTGACTGAGAAAACTGCTCCATTGATTCTTTATCCTTAGTGCTGCCGGAGAAAGTCATTGGCGTTCCAAATACCAATATAAGTTCTGGAAACAGTTTATCTTTAGAAAAAATTTTATTTGTTCCGATTATTGCGGCTGGCAGTACAGGTGCTTTTGACATTGCGGTTATAAGAGCCACTCCAGTTTCAGCTTTGCCAAGTTCACCAGTTTTGCTGCGTGTGCCCTCTGGAAACAAGCCGAGACACGCATCATCTTTTAATACTTTTATTGCGTGTTTGATTGCATTTCGATCTGCCGTACCGCGTTTAACTGGAAATGCGTGCAAGTTTTTTATTGCGGCTGAAAATATCGGATTCACAAAAAGTTCTTCTTTTGCCATATAATGAACTTCACGATCCAAAAATGTTGCTAAAAACGGTGGATCCCAATTGCTGATATGATTAGCCGCCAAAATTAATGCACCGTCTTTTGGCACATTCTCCAATCCAGTTATTTTTACTTTGAACAGCAGTCTAAAGAAGCACCGCAGAAAAATTCTCAAAATTGAATAAAACAATCTTGTCACTCCAAATTTATTTTGAGTATTAATTATAAATCACTAATATTACAAGCGTTCAATCTATCATTTGCCATTATAGCATATTCGTGCCACATATAATAGTATTGAGCTTGACCTAACTTTAAATCATCAAGATTATGTAACATATCTTCAGCTTGAAATCGTTTCAAAAATATAGGATACTTGCCAAGCCAAGGTTTAAAATTATTTGCAAAATGAATGACATAAAACTTATAATCTGGATTTTTTATCATTTTATCAAAATACCACATGCAGAAGTTATATGGCATATGCCATAAATTTATTATTTCTGGATAGCCAAATATTTTTATGTTACCAACAAACATCAAGGATAAGAAGCCCTGATCTCCAAAGTAAATGTTCGAATTTTTACCTCTTGAATGATATAAAATTTTAGCACAGATAAAATAATCTTTAATATCATAATTTTGCTGTCGCATTTTATTCAAATTTATAACATAAGAACCAGAATTAAAGAGACCACGAGATATATCCTTAAAAAATTTATCATAAAATAAATCTCTTGGATTATACAAAGCTACTTTATTATTTAATAATTTGTATCTTATACCAGTAACAATGAGCATTTTATCTTCAAAATCATCAAAATAATATTTATCAATATCGCCAATTATCAACACATCGCCTGCATCGATATAAAGGATTCTGTCCATATCCTTAGGAAGATATTTATAAGCACACAGGCTATAATAAGCTGCTCCGTGCCATGCCCCCCCCCCAACTCGATATGGCTTCATAAACATCAGCGTCTTCAACAATAACATCATTAAAAGTTATGTTATCATAAGGTATCTGTTTTAGTTTGTTTATATAATCTTGTTCTTTACCGTCGTGAAATAGATAAAATTTAATATTTCTATCTTTGAGATTAGCAGTAATTGATTCGAGCTGAATCGGGATATATTTCAATAAATTTCCGTCACACGAGGTCATTATATTTATTGTCTTCATAGAACTACACGCCTCATATCAGTTATGTATCATTTACGACACAAATTTAAAATATCGTCTACTACTTCATCAATGGTTTTATTAGTAGTATCAAGCAAAACGGCATCTTCAGCTTTAATGAGCGGCGCAATCTCACGTTCGGTATCCTGCTTATCACGAAGAGCTATTTCTTTAGCAACTTCATCTAGATTAATGTCATACCCTTTAGCTTTTAATTCATCATAGCGTCGACGGGCACGTTCTTCGATTGAAGCCGTGAGAAAAATTTTAACATCTGCATTTGGCAAAACGTGAGTTGCAATGTCTCGACCGTCCATTATTACACCTCCGCGTGTTGCCATTTTGCGCTGCAGCTCAGTCAGCTTTTCACGCACAAAACCAATTGTTGCAACTTTCGATGCAATACTGCTGACTTCAGGAGTCCGTATTTCGCCGGTAATTTCTTCACCATCAACGAAAACTTTTGTTACACCGTCAACGTATTGCAAATCAATATCAATATCTCGTACAATATCCGTAATCAATTGCTCCGTCACCGGCTTACCTTGTCGAAGGACTTTATAAGCTACAGCACGATACATCGCACCAGTGTCTATGTAAGTATATCCTAATTTTTGAGCCACGATTTTGGATACAGTGCTTTTACCGGCACCAGCAGGTCCGTCGACCGCCACAATTTTTTTATTCATAATTATAATCCACCTCAAAAATAAAATTTATCATAAAAATCTGGATAAGAAATCTTAACGCAATCATCATTATCTAAAGACACACCATTTGCCGCTGCACCAAAAATTGTAAGTGACATTGCCATTCTATGGTCGTCATATGTCTTGCACTCAGCAAAATTGAAATTCCTATTGCCGTGAATAATGAGGCTGTCTGCATTAGCTTCAAACGCTCCGGCCGCAATTTTATTATATTCGTCAACAATAGCTTTAAGCCGGTCAGTCTCTTTAACGCGGAGTTCGCCAACATCTTTAATTATTGTATCGCCCTCAGCAAAAGCAGCGGCAACGGCAATCACTGGTATCTCGTCAATCAATCGCGGAATCATCTCACCGCCAAAAGTTGTACCGCGCAATTCACTGTTTACAACGTGAATATCTGCAAAAAGTTCACCGCCACTGACGCGCTCATTTACAAGGTCAATTTCTGCACCCATTGATCTAAGCACATCAATAATACCTGTGCGCGTTTCATTAATGCCGACATTCTTAATCGTAACGTCACTGCCCTTGAGAATCGTCGCCAGCACAATCCAGTATGCCGCTGAGCTTATATCGCCTGGCACTTCGATTTTATCAGGTGCAATGAGATTGTCAGTTGGGTATACTTTTATTTCATTGTGAGATTTATTTATTTTCGCTCCAAAGGCAGAAAGCATCTTCTCTGTATGATCGCGTGACGGATACGGCTCAATTATAGTTGTCACATCTTCTGCATAAAGTCCGGCAAGTATGATTGCCGACTTAACCTGCGCACTCGCAACCGGCATTTTATATGTTATGCCTCGTAATTTTTCAGCAGACGGAATAATTGTTATCGGCAAGTTGTTATTTTGATTACGACCAACTATATTTGCACCCATCATTTTAAGTGGCTTTATCACTCTGCCCATTGGTCGGCGTCTAAGTGAGTCGTCGCCGGTAAACGTCGTCAAAAATTTTTGCGCGGACAGAAGTCCAAGCAGCAGTCTCAATGTAGTACCAGAGTTGCCGGCGTCAAGTATATTGTTTGGCTCAGCAAGACCAGTGAGACCATTGCCTGTCACTAAAATTTTATCGTTATATTCCTCAATCTTAACGCCCATTGCACGCATACAGGCTATCGTCGACAAGCAGTCTGCGCCCTTCAAAAAGTTTGTAATCTCAACTGGAGTATTGCCCAGACTCGATAACATAATACTGCGGTGCGAAATAGACTTATCACCTGGGATAGTAATATTACCTTGCAGCCCACGATTTAACGGTAGAATTTTTTTCAAGTTATCACTTCCATTAATTTATTGACAAAATATTGACGAAAAATAGTATATCATTAATTTTAAATATTTGCAGTATTTTTTGCAAATTGTCACAAAAAAATAAAGGAAACTTTTTACTTGATAAACTTAGTAAAAAATTTCCTGTTACTTGATAATTATTTAACGATTGCCGTACATCTTTTGATAATAATTCTGATATTCGCCGCTGATAATTTTCTGCCACCAGTCTTTATTTTCAAGATACCAACTGACAGTTTTATTTATTCCTTCTTCAAATTTAGTTTTGGGCTTCCAGCCAAGCTCAGTCTCAATTTTATGAGGATCAATTGCATAGCGTAAATCGTGACCTTTTCTGTCAGTGACGTATTCAATGAGCGATTCCGGCTTGCCAAGAATGTGCAGAATAGTTTCAACCACTTCAATATTGGCACGCTCATTGTGTCCGCCGACATTATAAATTTCGCCCGCTTTGCCGTCTCTTATAATTAAATCAATTGCCGAACAGTGATCTTCAACGTAAAGCCAGTCTCGAACATTCAGTCCAGTTCCATAAACCGGTATCGACTTATCATTTAATGCTCGCGTTATCACCAGTGGAATTAATTTTTCTGGGTGATGGTAAGGTCCATAGTTATTGCTGCACCTTGATATTGTCACCGGCACTTTTGAACTACGCCAATTTGTCATTGCCAGTAAATCCGCTGAGGTCTTGCTCGCACTGTAAGGACTACTTGGCTTTAATGGAGATTCTTCGGTAAAAAATAAATCCGGCCTGTCAAGTGGCAGGTCTCCATAAACTTCATCAGTTGATACTTGGTGGAAACGTTTAATGCCGAACTTCTTGCAGGCATCAAGCAGGATACTTGTGCCGATAATATTGGTCTTCAAAAAAAGTTCTGGCTCCTCAATTGAGCGGTCAACGTGAGATTCTGCCGCAAAATTGACAATTACATCTGGCTTTTCATTTTCAAACAGAGTTTCAACGTCTTGACGGTTGGCAATGTCTCCGCGAATGAATTTAAAATTTTTATTGGATTGTGCCGGCTCCAGTGTCTCAAGATTGCCAGCGTAAGTCAATTTATCAAAGCAGATTACCTTATCTGACGGGCGGTTATTTAACAGATAATAAACAAAATTACTGCCAATAAAACCTGCGCCGCCAGTTACTACAATATTCATAAGAATCACTCCAAAATTTTTGAAATTAATTGTTAATTGCTAAAAATTTAGAAGTTCCATAATCTTAAATCTTCATCGAACATAAAGTTTAATTCATTACGTTCGACTCTTTCTTTAAGTAACGGTGCATTTTTATCTTTATCAGACAATATGGAAGGCTCAAACGGCCACTCAATGCCAATGTCTGGATCGTCCCAGCGAATGTTGCCATCATAGTGTGGCGCGTAATAGTTATCAGCTTTATATTGAACTTCCACATCATCTGTCAGTGTAAGGAATCCGTGAGCAAAGCCTTGCGGAATGAAAAGCTGTTTCTTATTATCCGCAGAGAGAGTTACGCCCGTCCATTTCTTATATTGTGGTGAATTTTTTCTAATGTCAACCGCCACATCAAAGATACTGCCTCTTGTGCAGCGAATCAGTTTAGCCTGTGCCATTGGATCAATTTGATAATGCAAGCCGCGAAGCACGCCTTTTTCAGCTGAATATGAATGATTGTCCTGGACAAAATCAATGTGCGGCAAAACGGAATCATATTTCTGTTTTGACCAGCTCTCCATAAACCAGCCGCGTTCATCTCCGAATACCTGCGGCTCAATAACAATTACACCTTTTAAATTTGTCTGTGTTACCTTCATATTAAATCACATCACTTTCATTTTTTTTTACATTATAACATATTTAAATTTTTGGTAAAGATAAAAATAAATAAAATATACAATAAAAAAATTTTGATTGTTTGGCTTGTTTGTGGTAAAGTATAGGCATAAAGTTTTTTCTTAAAATTAAATTGAGGTGGAAATATGGCAAACAAAGTTTATGCATTTTTCGGACCACACTGCTCCGGCAAATCGACAATGATTTCTCAGCTTATGAGTATGGGCGTCCATTACATTCCAACAGTCACAACAAAATATTTTGATGACCGCTATGCTTATAAGCGCAGACTTTATCAAACTGTAAAACCAGATGAATTTGCAAAAGAAAAATTTATCGTCCAGGCTGAGTATCAAGGCAGCAAATATGGCCTGCGTAAAAGTGAGGTACTTGAATCATATCAAAAGCATAAAGTCAGCATTATGATTATGATGGACATTGAAAATATTAAACAAATGTCTAAGTTCATCAACCAAGACTTGATAACCATTTCACTTATGATTGACGACGTGGTGTTTGTTGATCGTATGCTGCGGGCTGGCTGCACAAATGATGAGATTAAATATTTTGTTGAGTACGCAGACCAGAACAAAGAATTTGACAGCTATAAAGTGACCGATTATATCGTTAAAAATATTGCAACTCCACGTGCTGCACTTGAACAAATTCTTGCAATTATGGGTTTGGTTACGCTCGTTCCTCAAAAAGAATTTGATCAATTAGTTAAATGATAAATTTAGACGCCGCTGCAGTTAAAATCTGGCACAAAATCTTTCGTTGCAGTCTTGCCAGTCTGAATGTAGCAATTTTTAACGCCAATATCGATCGCGTGATTGATGACAGAATTATATTCAAAAGTCGTCAGTCGGCGGTTGATTTTTTTATATTTGGAAGCCTGAAACATAGGCGTGTATTGATTCATTAAGCTAATATAAATTGCGTCGCCAAAATTTTTATAGAGCCAATCAATTATCTTTATGCTGTCGTGTCGATGATTTGGCAGAATCAGATGTCGAACAATAACACCGCGCTGAAGCTGACCATTGGAATCAAACTGAACATTGCCGACAAGTTCAAGCATTTTAGTAATAGCTTTCGACGTAATGTCAAAATAATTCGGTGCATTAGAATATTTTATCGCAATGTCATCATCAAAATATTTTAAATCGGGCAAAAATATATCGACATATCCGCGCATAAGTTCCAAAGTCTCAACGTTTTCATAACCATTTGAATTGTAGACAATCGGCAATTGCAATCCATTTGATTTTGCAATGTCCAGCGCCTCTATAATCTGCGGCACATAATGAGTTGGCGTAACAAGCTCAATATTTGCTGCGCCGCGTTCTTGCTGCTCAATAAAAATTTCTGCCAAGCGATCAATTCCAACTTCTACACCACGTCCAAGATGGCTTATCTCATAATTTTGACAGAAGCAGCACTTTAGGTTGCAATGTGAGAAAAAAATTGTACCTGCTCCGTTTTCTCCAATTAAACACGGTTCTTCCCATTGATGAAGACTGACCAGCGCAATACTTACCTTGTCACTGGCACCGCATAAGCCAAGTTGTTTGCTCCTGTCAACTCCACACCTTCGTGGACATAAATTACATTTTTTTAAAAGATTTAACATTGTACGCCTCATTTGTTATTGTAGTATAAATGTAATAGTGATATAATACATTAAAATATAGTTCTTATAAATTGTCAATAATTATGAGGTGAATTTATTGTTAAGCAACGGAAACTCGATGCCTGATATATCTATCATAATACCGATGTACAACACTGAGAAATACATCAGACAATGTTTGATAAGTGTGCTGTCACAAAAACTGCAGAGTGTTGAAATCATTGTTATTGATGACGGCAGCACCGATAGCAGTATTGCGGAAGTAGAAAAGCTGATACCAAACTTTGACGGAAATCTCAAATTAATTAAACGAAACGAAAATTCCGGCAGACCTGGTACTGTTCGCAACGAAGCATTAAATATTGCTCACGGTAAATATATTTTTTTCCTCGACAGTGATGATATTTTAATGCCTAATTCCGTTCAAAGTCTGATTGATATTGCAGACGAAACACAGGCTGATGTCGTCCATATGGAAAAGTATTATTATTTTAACGACGATGGTACTGGAAAGTTTGACGCTAAACAAATTCAAGGCGGTTCCAACGAAACTGCAAAATATTTTGTCGAGGCACCGACTTTTGTTGAAGAAGATATGTCACAACGAATGAATCAGCATTGTCAAGGTCGATTTTATTGGTCGCCTTGTATAAAAATGTTTAGACGTGAATTTTTAATTGAAAATCAGATTAAATTTCCACGTATGGCTTATTACGAAGATTTAGTATTTTGTTTTAAATGTTTGTGTCTCGCTAAGAATTACGTTCGTGTGCCAAATGTGGCAAATATTATTCGTATCAGGCAAAACTCAGCCTCTCAGCAAACTGGTGAGCCTCAGCAAATTTTAGAAAGATGGCTTGACGTTATAATTGAAGGCACCAAAACGATTGACGAATTTATGAATAATCAAACGTTCTTCATTGATAATTCTGAGTATAGTTTTATGGAACTTCAATTTTTTATGAATCACTGTTTCAAAACCATACAAGGTCTTTTATCCAGTAGCAAACCATACGAAATAGAAGTGGCTATACGTAAAGCATTAATTAAATGTTCGTCAGACAATTCAGCACTTTTGGCATATTTAATGACTACTGCGATTAATAATAATTATGATAATAATAAATTCAACAAAGACCATAAATCTAATAAGCACGGAAATAAACATAAAAAATAATTCTGGAGACGTGATTGTATGTCCGAATTAAATGAGACGTTGCCCGCTATTTCGGTGATAATACCTGTGTATAATGCTGAAAAGTATATACAACAATGTCTCAGCAGCATACTAATTCAGACCTTCCAAGA
>JAFUTM010000147.1 GCA_017484235.1 Selenomonadaceae bacterium | reverse complement strand
GATGGTAATTAAATGGAAAATGTACGAAGTGAAATTTTTATAAACGACAAATGTAGAAAAATATCTATTCGCACAAAAATGATATTATTACTTTCCATTGCGTTGTTTGCTTTTGGTTTTTCCGCTGCTACAATTAGCTATAAAATATATATGGACGCTTCAATTGAGCAGCATAAGCGATTTGGAGTAGGAGTTACAAATCTTATTGCTGATGCTATAGAGCCAAATCGAGTAGATGATTATTTGCAAAAGGGCAGAACATTAGAAGAATATAACGAAATAGAACGAAAATTATACCTTATAAGAGAGAGTTCGCCGGATATTAAATTTTTATATGTGTATAAAATTATGGAAGATGGCTGCCACGTTATATTTGACTTAGATACTGAAGATTTGGAAGCGGCATCAATAGGAGAGGTTGAAACTTTTGAAGAAGAGTTTACAGAATATATTCCGCAATTACTTCAAGGCCAAAAAATAGAGCCGATCATTTCGGATGGCACTTATGGCTGGCTGCTTAGTGTTTATACACCTATTTATGATGCTAATGGAGTATGTAAATGTTATGTTGGCGTTGATATATCAATGGACGAACTTAGAGAACAGGCACGAGCATATATAATAAAGCTGGCCGCCATTTTCTTTTGTATTTTTACATTGATTCTTTTGATAGGATTTCAACTCGCAAAGTACGGCTTAATTTTGCCAATAAATAAAATGGCTCATTTTGCTGGAATGTTTGCTTACAACAGTGAAGAGGAAATGGAAAATAATCTCGAAAACATTCGTAGATTGAATATCCAAACTGGTGATGAAATAGAAAATCTTTATAAAGCGTTCGTGAAAATGACAGAGGACAGCGTTCAATATACGAAAGATGTTAAAAGCAAAAATGAGACCATATCAAAAATGCAGAACGCACTCATTATAACTTTAGCTGATTTAGTTGAAAGCCGCGATGAAAATACGGGACAGCATATCAAGAAAACCGCCGCCTATGTCAGAATTATTTTGGAAGAATTAAAACGTGAGGGCGTATACATGGATCAACTAACGGATTCGTTCATCGAAAATGTTGTAAATTCTGCGCCTCTGCACGATATTGGTAAAATTGCTGTTCCAGATTCAATTTTAAACAAGCCTGGAAAGTTGACCAAAGAAGAATTTGATTTAATGAAAACTCATACGACCGCTGGTGGAAAAATTATAGGCTCAATAATTGATACTGTTCCTAACTCTCATTATCTGGACGAAGCTAAAAATCTCGCAACATTTCATCACGAACGCTGGGACGGTAAAGGTTATCCTACAGGACTGGCCGGCGAAGATATTCCACTTTCGGCAAGAATTATGGCGGTTGCTGATGTATTTGACGCAATAGTCTCAAAACGCAGTTACAAGGATGGTTTTTCATATGAGAAAGCCTTTAGTATAATCGAAGAAGAAAGCGGCACACATTTCGATCCAAAATTAGTGAAGGCTTTTTTTGAAGCCAAAGACTCGATTTTAAAAGTGGCAAAAGTTTTTCAAAAAATGGAGTAGTAAAAATTTTGGGCAACTTGTTTAGTATTTTTGTTAAAAAGTATTGCCATTTTGTCTATAATTATGTAAAATGAAATATAAATGAAAGTAAAAAGAAGGTGAACTTGTATGAATGATAAAAGGCAAAATCTTCGTCACCATATTAAAGCTGCGAGGGATTGGCTCCTTCAAGCTGAAAAATCTATTGAATGTGAAAACGACGTACAGGGCGATTTAAAGCTAATGCTGGCAAAAGCAGAACTCAAAAATGCGGAAAAGCATCGGCCACAAAATCATATATCCAAAATTTTGTCATTGGCGACGGCAGCCTGTATCGCATTTGCAGTATTTTTTGCGAAAGATTTAAATACAAGTTCAAGTGAAGAGACAACAGAGCAGAATATCCAATCATCAATATCTACAGTAGCTTTATCGGATTTAGATAATGAAAATGTTTCTGATTCATCTGTTTCAAATGAACCTAAGTCACATCTAGCTGCAAATTCAGAATGGATTTTTAGTAAAAATCGAAATTCATATATAGGCGATCTCCAAAATATTATATTACAACCGTCGTCATCGAATACGCCAAATACGCAAACCGTAGACAATGACGTAAATAATATAACAAAACATACTTCATCAACAGCTGAACCTGTGTCAAATAATCAAGAATCAGAATCTGTATCAAGGGCGGCTGTTGAATCGAATTATGACGTTAATGTAAATGAATCCAAGTCGAATTCTAATAAAGTAAATCAATCACATCAGTCTAATAAATCAGAATATAATACATTAGAAACATCGAATGGGAATAAACCGGACACCGTTGATACAACATCCACTTTGCCAGTGGAACAAAATATAACTTCAGAGGCAAAAACTCCGTCACAGAATATGCAGAAACTAATGCAGTCAGCAGGTCAAATTCTTCGTGCGGAGTAGAGGAGGTAAAATTTTTTGAATGTTCTAAGACGAATTAAAAAGAAAAGATGTAAATTAATTTTATGCTGTGCAGCAATGATGACAGGTATTTCTCTTAATCCACATATGGCTTTAGCGGAGGAAAACGAATCTGTTGTATCCTCGCCCTTTGAATCACCTGCTAATACTGAATCTATCGAAAACACTAATATTCCAGATACTGTCGAAACATCTGAATCCGACAATCAAAAACTCAATATAGAACAAAATGACACTGAAAATTCATCAAACACTAATGATACAAATTCCGAAAATAAAAATATCAACAATACTGATTCAAGCAATGATTCAAATGCTAACGATAGCAGCGATGAAAACGCTGCACAAATTAACACTGAGGATGTCGACGTTAATAACAAAAATAATGATAATACTTCTGAGTCTGATAATATAGATATAAATTCTAATTCAAACATTGATAACCTCAATAATGAGGTGCCACCTTCTACTGATACTAATAGCAATTCAGACTCAGAGGAACCCAATATTGTGACTTTAATGAAAAAATATGAAGGCAAGACTATAGTTGATATAGAATTTGAAGGTGCGAGTGACTTTACTTTACCAACAGTAAAAGTTGTTATGAATCAGCACGTTGGCGATACATTTACTGTTGACGCGGCAGCACGTGATTTTGAAACGATTATGAATACTGGATATTTTTACGATCTGTATCCTAACATCACTGTAGTACCTGAGGGTATTATATTAACTGTACATATGCTGGAAAATCCAATTTTAAAAGAAATTGGATTTGTCGGCAACACGGTTATTAAGACCAAAGACCTGCAGCGTCTTATGACCGTGCGTAGAGGCGATGTATTAAATAGTGTGACACTTCACGACAATATTAAAGCACTGCAGGAAAAATATCGCGGTGAAGGCTATGTTCTTATGAAAATAGTTGATATGAATATGGGTACTGATGGTACTTTGACCTTAAAAATCAACGAAGGCACTCTGGAAGGTTATAAATTAAAGGGCAACAAAAAAACCAGAGATAATGTTATTCTTCGTGAACTTAGACAAAAGCCTGGCGAAGTTTTTAATGCAAATCTGGCAAGACGTTCAATGCAGCGTATAAATAATCTTGGTTTCTTTGAAGATGTCAATTTAAAAATGCTTCCTGGTGTTGAGCCTAATGCTATTGTAATGGAAATTGAAGTAAAAGAAAAGCGTACCGGAACATTTGGCATAGGTGCAGGTTACAGCAGTGAAGACGGCATCATTGGAATGGTGAGTATTGCCGATACAAACTTTCGCGGAACGGGCGACGGCATAAGTTTGACTTATGAAGTCAGCGGCGACGATGAAGATGCACACGGCATAACTTTTACGTATCGTCGACCTTGGCTTGATTCCAGAGAAACGGCTGGTACTTTTAGATTTTATAACAGAACTTATGAATATGATGACTACGATACACGCGGACATCTTAAAGAAGAATATATGCGTAAATATGTTGGCGGTGAGATAACATTAGGTCGGCCAATAAGTGAATACTCGACTAATTATATCACTCTCCGTAATCGTAAAGATGAATATGTCAAGCACGTTTCAAGTGGTAATGTTGGCGACAGAAGTGGTGAAAACGGTAAAGAATGGCGCAAAGACAATTTTGGCACCACGCGGAGTGTGACTTTAGAACACGTAACTGATACTCGCGATAACATTTACAATCCAATGACGGGCGGCCGCGTCAACTTATCAGCAGAATTTGGCGGCTTTATAGGCGGCGATTTTGACTTTCAAAAGTTTAGTATAGATCACCAACAGTTCTTTAAGGCTGGTCACGCACAAGTTTGGGCTATCAGAACTAAAGGCGGTATAGGCTACGGTGATATATCCGAGTTCAACCAATATAGAGTTGGTGGTCAGGATACATTGCGCGGTTATCGTGATGCTCAATTTCGTGGTGACCGTATGCTCTTAGGCACTTTGGAATATAGATTTCCTCTGTTTTCCAAAGTTCAAGGCGCCTTGTTTACGGATTGGGGCAGTGCCTGGAACACCGGATTTGAGCCGGACGAATTTCACGGAAGTGTAGGTGTCGGCATTTCTCTTACCACACCACTTGGTCCTCTTCGTTTAGATTACGGTCGCGGCAGCCAGGGCGGTCGTGTCCACTTTAGTGTAGGCGGTGCTTTCTAATTAAAATACTCCAATGCTTCATATTAATAATCACGTTATATATATCTTTTTCGTTTACACTCACGGCAAACGCTGCGGTCAGAATTGAAACAGTAACAGCAAATGTAACATCAGAACACTCATTGCCGCCTATGGTTAAAGAACGAATGGAAGAATCAATTGCTGCAATCGGTGAACAATTAATTGCAGGACAACCGTTGCCTTTAAGTGATAGTTGGCGTATGCAGCAGGAATCTACAATACATACGGTCTTTGATAAAATATTAGTCGGATATACTGTAAAACACGTTGAAATAAATATTATTGAATCAACTGCAATAGTCAAAGTGACTCTGATACCGTGGTCAGACACGATAAATCATATACAAGTCAACACGAAAATTGACGGTATGCCTTCAGAGTTGGAACCGTTAATAATGAGCGATTTGTCCTCCATAGATGAAGTATTTGCCGATTGTTTAAAGGATTTACCGGTGGCAGCTGCGGATTGGACAAACGGCATATTAAAACGTCGGCTGAATAAATTCATGGAAATGTCTTTGCCAGAATTTAGAGCCGACTTTGATATTAAATTTAATGTGGGCACTGAGATAGGAACTTCTGCATCAATTGATCTTACAGTTTATCCGCGATTGCCCGTTGTAAGAACTATCAGTTTGGATATGCGCTCTGATACAATGCCGAATATTGCACTGGTCACTCACCGAACGTTAATGGAAGACCAGGTTAATGTGTTGATTGGCGTACCGGTTGCCTTTATCGAACGGCACAGAGAAGACATTGAACAGATGATTGCAAAGCCGCTTG
>JAFUTM010000014.1 GCA_017484235.1 Selenomonadaceae bacterium | reverse complement strand
GGATAAGATACGTGAATGGTCATATGGTGAAGTCAAAAAGCCGGAAACTATAAATTATCGCACATTAAAACCAGAACGTGAGGGCCTGTTTTGTGAACGTATTTTTGGACCTACACGCGATTGGGAATGTCATTGCGGTAAATATAAACGTATTCGTTATAAAGGCATTATTTGTGATCGCTGCGGCGTTGAAGTTACACGCGCAAAAGTGAGACGCGAACGAATGGGGCACATTGAGTTAGCTGCGCCTGTATCACACATCTGGTACTTTAAAGGCATACCAAGCCGTATGGGCTTAATTTTGGATTTATCTCCGCGTGCGCTTGAAAAGGTATTATATTTCGCTTCATATATAGTAATCAATCCAGGCGAATCTGACCTGATGAAAAAACAACTTTTAATGGAAAGCGAATATCGAATGGCACGTGAAAAATTCGGCAATACATTTAAAGTCGGTATGGGTGCCGAAGCTATACAGGAATTGCTGCGTGAACTTGATCTCGACAAAATGAGTGAAGAATTGCGCCAAGAGCTTCAGGCTTCAACTGGACAAAAGAAAATCCGTGCCATACGCCGACTGGAAGTAGTAGAAGCTTTCCGTAAATCGGGCAATCTGCCGGAATGGATGATAATGGAAGTTATTCCTGTAATACCGCCGGAACTTAGACCAATGGTTCAGTTAGACGGCGGACGTTTTGCCACTTCGGATTTAAACGACCTCTACCGCCGCGTAATAAATCGAAATAATCGACTTAAACGCCTTTTAGATCTTGGTGCGCCTGATATAATTGTTCGCAATGAAAAACGCATGCTGCAGGAAGCGGTGGACGCGCTTATTGATAATGGTAGACGCGGCCGCCCAGTCACAGGTCCTGGCAATCGTCCTCTTAAATCACTCAGCGATATGCTTAAAGGTAAGCAAGGTCGTTTCCGTCAGAACTTGCTGGGCAAGCGTGTTGACTATTCTGGTCGAAGTGTTATTGTTGTTGGTCCAGAACTCAAGATGCACCAATGCGGTCTGCCAAAAGAAATGGCATTGGAATTATTTAAACCGTTCGTTATGAAAAAATTGGTCGGTGACGGTTTAGTTGTCAATATTAAAGCCGCTAAACGTAAGGTTGAACGTGCTACTCCAGAAGTTTGGGACGTTTTGGAAGAAGTAATCAAAGAGCACCCTGTCCTTTTGAATCGTGCGCCAACACTGCACCGACTTGGAATACAGGCCTTTGAGCCGGTACTGACCGAAGGTCGTGCACTTAAGCTTCACCCGTTGGCTTGTACTGCCTATAATGCGGACTTTGACGGTGACCAGATGGCAATTCATCTGCCGCTTAGTGCGGAGGCTCAGGCTGAGGCTCGTGTGCTGATGCTCGCAGCTAATCACATTTTAGCTCCTAAAGACGGAAAACCGATAATTGTACCAACTCAAGATATGGTACTCGGTACTTATTATTTGACAATATTAAAACCACAGGCTAAAGGCGAAGGTAAAATTGTCACTGGCATTTCCGAAGCTCTTATGGCTTATCAGCAGGGCGAACTTGATCTGCAAGCGGAAATAACCACGCGTATTAAATTTGGTACGCTGCCTAAATCTCTGCGAAAGACTGTTGTAGAAGCTGCCGTTGAAAATAAAACTTTTAACACGGCCAGCCCGACTCAAAATTATCTGTTAGTTAAAACGTCGGTTGATCGAATGATTTTTAATGAGATTCTGCCGCCAGAGCTGCGTTATTTCCACCAAGATAAAGACAATAACTGGCATCTTGGTATCGTTATGAATAAAAAAGAACTTGGCAAACTCGTTGCAAATTGTTTTAATACGTTTGGCGCGACTAAGACGGCTGAAGTCATTGATAAAGTTAAAAATCTTGGCTATCATTACGCTTGCGTGGCCGGTATGACGGTTGCAATTTCTGATGTTGAAGTTCCAGAAGACAAGAAAACAATCATTGAATCTACTAAAGCATTGGTCAATAAAGTTGAAAAGCAGTACAGTCGTGGTAAATTCACTGAAGAAGAGCGTTATAAACGTGTCGTTGATCTTTGGACTCAGGCGACAAATGATGTTGCAGATGCGATGATGGATAATTTAGCGCAGCAAGCTAAAAAAGGCAAATTCAATCCAATATTTATGATGGCGGACAGCGGTGCTCGTGGTAATAAGCAGCAAATGAGACAGCTTGCCGGTATGCGCGGATTGATGGCTGATCCGTCCGGTAAAATCATTGACTTGCCAATTACCGCTAACTTCCGTGAAGGCCTGTCCGTTTCCGATTACTTCATATCAAGTCACGGCGCCCGCAAAGGTTTAGCTGATACCGCACTTAGAACGGCTGACTCAGGTTATTTAACGCGCCGTCTCGTAGACGTTGCTCAAGATGTAATTGTTCGTGAAGAAGACTGCGACATATCCTCCATAAATTTACTTCTAATACGTGCAAAGTTAGCTGAATATACTTTTGATTCGCTGGAAATTTTAAATGATATGCTTATAGGCAGAGTCGTTGCGGAAGATGTATATGAGCCTTATGGCGAGGAATTACTCGTTAAAAAGGATTCCGTACTCGATGAAGAAGCTCTTACAAAAATTGGTGCTCATAACGTACCAACGATAATGATTAGAGGTACTTCTTTCACAACGGAACATTTTACCGGTCATTTAATGGTCAAAGAAACTATTGTTTTGGGCACGCACGATGAAGACGACCGTGATGATGAACACGATAATGTCGTTCGTGAAATGCTTGGCAAAGAGATAACTCACGACGTTCAAGATAGTTCCGGTCAATATATTGTCAGAGCTGGCAGCAAACTCACTGAAGAAAATATTGATGATTTGCTGAGCAGTGATATCAATGAAATTTATATCAGAAATCACAACATACGTGGTATTGAAGTCGAAGCTATAAAAGAGGGCAACGGCATAATTGAATCACTGGAAGACCGCATTATTGGCCGTGTTTTAGCTGAAGATATAATTGATGAAGAGACTGGCGAAAAGATTGCCTCAATCAATGATGATATTGATTCTGAACTGGCAGCAAAAATTGCGCGTGTCCGTGATAAAGTTTCAATTCGCTCTGTATTGACTTGTAAATCTCAATTCGGCGTCTGCATAAAGTGCTATGGTCGTGACCTCGCCAATCAATCTGAAGTTGAGGTCGGCGAAGCCGTTGGAATTATCGCGGCTCAATCAATCGGCGAACCTGGTACTCAGCTGACGATGCGTACATTCCACACTGGCGGCGTCGCAGGTGAAGATATTACTCAAGGTTTACCGCGTGTTGAAGAACTCTTTGAAGCTCGCAAGCCTAAACACAATGCGATAATTGCCGAAATTGACGGCACCGTCCACATAAATGAAGACGGCAAAAATGGTATGCGCGAAGTTATTATTAAACCGGCTGAAGGTTCAATTCGTGAATATTCTATACCTTACGGCGCAAGAATGGCGGTTGAGGAAGGCGATCAGCTCAAAGCCGGTGACAAACTCACCGAAGGTGCCATAAATCCTCACGATATACTCAGAGTTTGCGGCCTTAAAGAAACTCAGCGTTATCTCGTTTACGAAGTTCAAAAAGTTTATAAGTCTCAAGGTGTTGAGATTAATGATAAACATATTGAAGTTATGGTTCGTCAGATGCTTCATAAAGTCAAGATTGAGGAATCCGGCACTACTGACTTTTTACCTGGCGAATATGTCGATATAAATGCATTTGAGGCGGCTAATACTAAAGCTATTGAAGAAGACGGCGAGCCGGCAGTTGCTAAACCAATTCTGCTTGGTATAACTAAGGCGTCACTCGCGACGGATTCTTTCTTGTCCGCTGCCTCGTTCCAGGAAACGACACGTGTATTGACAGATGCAGCAATTAAAGGTAAGGTTGATCCTCTGATTGGACTCAAAGAGAATGTCATCATTGGTAAGCTGATACCTGCCGGCACAGGTATGTCGTGCTACAGAGATGTAGATGTTGTCGACGCATAATAAATAGTTTCTGCTAATAAACATAAATAAAAACTCGATTTCAATTATCAGAAGTCGAGTTTTATTTTTACAAAAAAATAATAATAAACTATAGAATATTTTTATCGTATATGTTATAATCATTACGAGCGTATATCCATTTCATATTTTAGGAGGTCTGTTCATTATGAAAAAATATGTTTGCAGTGTCTGTGGTTATGTACACGAAGGCGACGAGCCGCCAGCAAGTTGTCCAATTTGTAAAGCTCCGGCTGATAAGTTCGTTGAGCAGAGCGGCGATCTCGTTTTTGCAGATGAGCACGTAATCGGCGTTGCTAAAGGTGTTGACGAAAAAATCATTGAAGGTCTTCGTCAAAATTTCACCGGTGAATGTACAGAAGTTGGTATGTATTTGGCTATGAGCCGTGCTGCCCATCGTGAAGGTTATCCTGAAATCGGAGAGGCTTTCCGTCGCTATGCGTTAGAAGAAGCGGAGCACGCTGCTAAATTTGCTGAATTGTTGGGCGAAGTTGTCTCTGCATCGACAAAAGAAAACCTCAAAGTTCGTGTCGCTGCTGAGCACGGTGCTTGCCAGGGCAAGAAAGATTTGGCTGCACTTGCTAAAAAACTCAATCTTGATGCAATCCATGATACTGTTCACGAAATGGCTAAAGATGAGGCACGTCACGGCAAAGGCTTTAAAGGTCTGCTTGATCGCTATTTCGCATAATTATTAAGTAAATTTTAACAAATAATTTCGCAATATAAAAAATTTCTTCGTAGTCTGGACAACTGGACACGAAGATTTTTTTGTTTTTATTATACGGTATCAATTATGGTCTGCATACCGCCACGATTATGGTCTAGTTTTTCATTTATGGCGTCAATCATATTTAAAAATTCATCTGCACTGACAAAGCCATTTTTAGAAATCGCGGTTAGAATGATTGCAAATTCCATTGCCTTGAATCCAGTTATGAAAATTTTGCAGTTCTTCCAAACTCCGCCGCCAAATGCAAATGGATAACAGCGCATAAAAAACTCATTAACCAAATAATTTTCAAATATATGTGTGTAGTACTCCATTAACCTCGCAAGTATGGTTTTATGATACGACATATAAATCGTCTGCAGTTCGGATTTTTTATGTTCATTCATATTCGCGTTGTACATTTTTGAAAATATTTCAGTCATCATTTTTGCGTGTTCAACGCTGTCAAAGTTTAGATTTAAATCGTTGGCCTCAGTCTCATCTCTGAGCAGTGAACATAATTTTATGAGACGTTCGTCCAATGCAAGATTTTTATTCTGTAGAATTGCAATCGCCGACATTTGCAATTCTATTGATGATTCTACTGATTGATTTATTTTATCCGTCCAGTTAAATGTACCGCGTATGTCGTCGACTTCTACTTCTTCAAATTCAATTGGCTCAGTCGACAACAGGATTAAACGTGCCGCAACCGGACAGGTTAAGGTCAGTGACTGTTCAAAAATATCACCGATTTTATATGTAACTCGTGGATATGAATGGCATATATCCGTTAAATAATCCTCTCCGTGTCGTTTTTGTATCTTACACAAATAATCAGCGTCGAGAAATGGACAGGATAAATCATCATTCATTTTGACGAAAAATCTGTCATCGTCCGATTTAAGCAACTTAGATAATATATCTTCACGGTCAGCATTGTTATTAATATGACTATACTTATTATAAGTTTTGCCGTCGACCATAACACGCCAGCCTTTGCAGCAACGGCTGCCACAAGCAGTGCCGTCGCATTTAAAATCGTTCATATATTTTGGTCTTATACATTTCATCGTATCACCACAAATTATTATTTATAATGTTTAAATCTTATCATCAAATTTTTATTTGTCAAATAGAATTTAATTAACTCGTTGTGCTAGTTGAAAAATAAGAAACTCCGACAAGTATGCTATACTACAAGTGTATCAATTTGTAGAGAAGGCATAACCTTGTTAGGCGCAACTACTCTCATCTTTTCCCTAAAATGTGTAACAGAACAAGATTTAATCGCACTAGGAGAAATCTTTTGCAGACCATGAATCTCATATTCTCCAAACTTTCTTCTTATTTCACTGAAAATCTTAATGAATGGGTAATAGTTGACCGTTTTCCTCTTGAGGTTTGTAAATTCGGTAGAGCCAAGTTTTGTAAATCTTTTCG
Source organism: Selenomonadaceae bacterium (assembly GCA_017484235.1). Taxonomy (GTDB): domain Bacteria; phylum Bacillota; class Negativicutes; order Selenomonadales; family Selenomonadaceae; genus Quinella. The sequence goes on along the minus strand of JAFUTM010000014.1, from coordinate 3,516 downwards.
TTATGAAGGTGCAACCTATGGTCATAATGCTTCAAAGAAACAATTTTATTTTGGCTATAAGGTTCACGTCAAAACCACAACTTCAGGCTTTATTTTGAGTTATGAGGTGACACCAGCAAATGTTGATGACAGAGCTGCTTTGCCTGATATAGTTGATAAACGTGATCGAGTGATCATTGGAGATAAAGGCTATGTTTCCAAAGATCCTGAGCTAAGATTGAAGGAACAAGGACAAATGCTGCTTGCCCTAAAGAGGAAGAATGCAAAGGATAACTATCCAAAAGGATTGAGGCAATTGATCTTTAAGATAAGGCGCAGGATAGAGACAACCTTTTCACAACTAACTTGTCAACTTAATACAGAAAAGGTATTGGCAAAAAGTTTTTATGGTCTTATCATGAGATTGATGGGTAAATTTTTAGCTTATAACATTTGCCAATATATAAACAAAATAAACCATAGACCAAATATATTTTGTATAAAAAATCTATTTTTCTAATCAACTAGCACATTAATTAATAAAAAAGAAAAAGTCGACTAATCTATGAGGGTATAACAAGATTAGCCGACTCTTAGTTATAATTATGTATAATTAGATTTTATCACGAATGAGCTGATAAAGTTTAGAGCCTTCTTCAACGCCGGTGAAATGAGCTATTGCAGACTCGATTCCATTGTCTTTGATATATTTTTGGACTTCGACCGCTTCTGGATCGCCCTCAAAGTCAAACTTCAACGCGGCGGCAATTACGGTTGCAAGTGCTTCTGGAGTTTTGCCGCGCTCAATGAGCTGAGTTGCCGGTGAAACAAGGCGATCTTTTGGTGATAATTTGCGCTTTGGTCCGCGAGCAACACGTGTCACTTCATCAGATAAGTAAGGATTTGCAAATCTCTTTTCAGCAGTCTCAACATATTTCCAGTGAACTTCAGGATCAAAGTTATATTTATCAATGAGCAGAGTGCCAGTCTCTTTCCAGACGCGGCGTGCCATTTCAACGATATTTTCGTCACGCATAGCAGTACTGATGTCTTTGATGCCCTTTTGATAAGCGAGGTAGGCGATTGAGGCGTGGCCGGTGTTGACGGTAAAGAGTTTACGCTCAATATATGCACTGAGATTATCGACAATCGTCATACCATTAATCTGTGGCTTTTCGCCGACGAAGCCTTTAGAATCAACGTCCCATTCACAGAACTCCTCAACTTTAACTAAAAGTTTTTCATCATTCTTCTGTGCAGGAACAATTCTATCAACGGCGGCATCAGGGAATCCAATCAACTTGTCAACTTTGCCCTTAACTTCGTCGCTGAGATTTTCATAAACGAAATTTTTCAGTACAGTTGAACCGCCGACCATATTCTCACAGGCAATAATATTGAGTGGTGTCTGATTAGTTTCAAGGCGCTTAGTGAGACCTTTGGCAATATTCGGCGCAATAAACTTTAAAATATTTGGACCGATTGCTGTCGTGACAATATCAGCCTTGACAATGGCGTCAAGCAGAGCATCAAGGTCTTTGTCAGAGTTAATGGCACTTACATTGTCGACTTCAATTTTGTCCTCTTTGCCGAAGATTTGGACGTTGTACTTGCCGAGATTATTTATGTCGTCGACGAGAGGAGCGGCAACATCAACGAATGTAACTTGATAACCGGCTTTGTTGAGCAGCAGACCGATAAATCCGCGACCAATATTACCTGCGCCAAAATGTACAGCCTTTTTCATAACCTATACCTCCATCATCAATTAGGAATTAGGAATGTTGAATGAGGAATTGTCTCCATTACGCATTGTGCATTAAGCATTTCGCATTAAATAATTCATCATTCCTAATTCACAATTCCTAATTAATCAACCTTTAGTGAACATATCGTATAAAACTTTTGGATCAGTAGTTGTGTAAAGTTTATTGAGTTCTTCATCTGAACATTCGTCCATAGTCATTGCAATATTCGCCAAAATCGCCAGATGATCATTGTCTTTGCCCGCGATGCCGACGATTAAATGTGCAACGTTATCGCCAAATTGCACGCCTTGCGGATACTGCATAACGACGATACCGGACTTTTTGACATACTGTTTAACCGCGTTCTCGCCGTGTGGAATGGAAATGCCCTTTCCGATGTAAGTCGAAATATCGCGCTCACGGGCAAGCATACCTTCAACATAAGGCGTATCGACATAGCCACTCTTAACCAGACGTTCGCCGGCAGCCTTAATAGCTTCCTCTTTAGTGACAGTCTTACAGCCAACGACGACGTTCTCCATGAGCAGGACGCCTTCTTTGACGGTCTCCTCAGGTGCTGCCTCAGCCGGAGCGTCACTCGTTGCAACGCCCTTGAGTCGTTCAGTAATCATATCATAAACATTGTTGCGTGTAAAATCTTGAACGAAAATGTGTTCAGCTTGCGGTGAATCATCAATTGCACGCTGTGCCAGCTTTTCGTGTGATACAACGATCTGTGCATCTTTAGGAATTGAACCAATCGCAAAATTCTTAACGGTGATGTTATTGTATCCATCTTTGTGGAGTTTCTTGCGGAGAGCCGCCGCGCCGAGTGCTGAGGAGCCCATACCAGCGTCGCAAGCGTAGACAATGAATTTAATATCTTTGCCATCAACTTTTTTCTCAGTTTCGATGCCTTTTGAAGCCGCTTTCATAGCTTTCATATTAGCTTGAGCTGCTGCAAGACCGTCTTCAGCTTCTGCATCTGCTTTTGCCGATGCTTTAATGAATATCGAAGAAATTGCAAAACTCACTGCACCTGCCGCTGCTACTGCCGCGATATTTGCAAAATAAGCACCTGGAGCAGTCATTGCCATAATTGCAATAAAGGAACCAGGAGCTGCTGGAGCGACCAGACCACCGTTAAGGATTGACAAAGTGAAAACACCAGTGACGCCGCCCGCCATAACCGCGAGAATCAGAATAGGTTTCATCAATACGTAAGGGAAGTAAATTTCGTGGATACCGCCGAAGAAGTGAATGATAACCGCGCCTGGTGCAGAACCTTTTGCACTGCCAACACCAAAAAGGCTGTAAGCCAAGAGAACGCCAACACCAGGACCAGGATTGGATTCAATCATAAAGAATATGGACTTACCAACTTCCTGTGCTTGCTGCATACCAAGTGGAGTAAATACGCCGTGATTTATTGCATTGTTGAGGAACAGAATTTTTGCCGGCTCAACCAGAATCGAGACGAGTGGCAAAAGTCCTGCATTGACAATTGCGCCAACCGCGCTGCCCAAACCGGTAGTAACGCTTGAAACTATCGGTCCGACGAAAATAACCGCCAAGCAGGCAAGAATACCGCCGATGATACCTGCGGAAAAGTTATTGACAAGCATTTCAAATCCGCCTGGAATTGAATCTTGAGCCGCCTCGTCAAACTTTTTAATTGCAACACCGCCGATAGGACCCATAATCATTGCGCCCATGAACATTGGAATGTCTGTTGCAACAATAATTCCTGCAGTGGCAATTGCGCCAACTACGCCGCCGCGATGTCCAT
>JAFUTM010000013.1 GCA_017484235.1 Selenomonadaceae bacterium | reverse complement strand
GGAATGATTTTCGTATTTGACATTATTCTTTATATTTGTTATTTTGGAGTGAGTAATTAATGAGTAAATTAACTTTAGATAAAGCTAAAGAAATACTTAATAAATATACAACTGAGCAGCATCTTTTAATTCACGCGGCGGCAGTTTCTGCAGCAATGGGTGCAATGGCTAATTATTTTCACGCTGACAAAGACCATTGGCAGGCTATTGGTTATCTTCACGACGTTGATTATGAAAAATATCCAGATGAGCATTGTCATCACGTTCGCGAATTACTTGAACCTGAGGGCGTTGACGAAGATGATATTAAATCCATTATTTCACACGGATATGGCGTTACGACTGATGAGTGTGAGCCGACAACTGATTTAGAGAAAAGCCTGTTTGCTGTTGATGAACTCACCGGTATTGTCCACGCCTATGCATTGATGCGGCCGGAAAATATGGACGGTATGTCAGTTAAAAGTCTCAAAAAGAAGTATAAAGATAAACGATTTGCTGCTGGCTGCAGTCGCGATATTATAAATCTCGGTGTTGGCAAGTTAGACCTCGATCTCGGCGTTGTAATGCAATGCTGTATTGACGGAATGACTGAACATAAAAGTGAGCTGGGTTTTTAATATGAAACTTGTATCCTGGAATGTAAATGGATTGCGTGCCTGCTTAAAGAAAGATTTTATTAAATCGTTTAAATCACTTGACGCTGATATATTCGCAATACAGGAAACGAAGATGCAGCCGGAACAGGCAATTATTGATATAAGTGGCTATGAACAATACTGGAATAGTGCTGACAAAAAGGGCTATTCTGGCACGGCAATTTTTACACGCATTAATCCATTTAATGTATCTTACGGTATCGGCATTGATGAGCACGATCACGAAGGCCGTGTCATAACGCTTGAATTTGAGGATTTTTATTTTGTCAATGTCTATGTTCCGAACTCTCAGCAAGAACTGAAACGATTACAGTATCGTATGAAATGGGACGACGATTTTAGAAATTATCTTCAATCTTTGGATATGAACAAGCCTGTTATAATATGCGGCGATTTAAATGTTGCTCATAATGAAATTGACCTTAAAAATCCGTCAAGCAATCATCACTCTAACGGCTTCACTGATGAGGAACGCGGCAAATTTACGGAGTTATTAAACGCCGGATTTATTGATACATTTAGAATGTTATATCCTGATAAAACTGGTGCGTATACTTGGTGGTCATATCTGAGGAAAGCACGCGTCAATAATGCCGGCTGGCGAATTGACTATTTTTTAGTATCTGAACGCCTCAAAAATAAAGTTACAAAGGCAACGATTGAAAGTGATATTTTAGGCAGTGACCATTGTCCGGTTACACTCGAAATTTAGCTGCCAACAGGTGACAAAATGAAAAAAGTGCGCATTACCGTCATGAGAAGAGCCTGTTATAAAGACTTAATTGCCAAATATGAAAATCCAATTGAAGATGCCTGCAATATGGAAGAAGGACAAGTTTTTATTGCAAACGGCTGGGAACGACCAGACGGATTATGTGAAAGTGCTTGGGAAAGTATGTCGGCTTTTGTTATGGGACTTTCGCACGGTGCTGAGGATTTTTATAGCGGCTGGATGAAAAATAAAAAATCTGTGATGATTTCCTGTAATGACGGATTTCGTCCGGTGAGTTTTTTGATTGAAGCACTGGACGAAGAAGCCGATAAATAAAAATTAATTTAGGAGAAGAAATTTATAATATGAGTGAAAATATATTTATTTGTTACCCACGCTGTACCACTTGTAAAAAAGCTCAGCACTGGCTGGAAGAACACGGAATCCATTTTGAAATTCGTGATATTCAAAAGGAAAATCCTAATATTGAAGAACTTCGTAAATGGCACGATATGAGTAATCTTCCATTGAAGCGCTTTTTTAATACCAGTGGACTAAAATACAAGACACTTGAGCTTAAAAATAAACTTGCACAAATGAACGATGATGAACAATATTCCTTGCTTGCAACTGACGGAATGCTGGTCAAACGTCCAATTTTTGTTGGTAGTGATTTCGTTCTCGTTGGCTTCAAAGAAAACGAATGGAATGAAAAATTTTTATAATTAATAATATAAAATTATAGATTATTTTAAACAGTTGAAATTTTTTTATCACTTGCAAAAAATAATTTTTGTGGTATGATATTGTCATAAAAGGAGTTAGTAACAGTTAATCAAAACATTGACAAATATTCATAAATGTCGTAAGATGTCACGTATCAGCGAAAACCAAGCTGATTTTAAAAATGCTAGTACCGGTGGCTCGCCG